>CAMJRB010000005.1 GCA_946408175.1 uncultured Holosporaceae bacterium | reverse complement strand
TAATAAAGTATATTAATGGATAGTATTTTATGAAATTGATATAAAGCTTATAATATTAGATATTTAGTACTTTTTATATAAAATAAAGTACTCTTGTATATAAAGACTGGTAACATTTATCCTTATTATCTTAATAGAACAGAAACAAAAATTAACAATAATATTATTAAAAACTCATGTATAAAATGCATATATTTGTGCAATGATAGTTTGAGAAAATTTTATATTATATATTTAACTCTTTTATTTTTTTATTTATTATAAATAATACAGATAAATGTAGCTCACTTATAATAAGAATTATTATTAATAATAATATGCTTGTTTTATTTTGATGCTGTTTATAAGATAAAATATTTAAAATACTAGCAATTGTAATAATTTCAATTGATATTATATTTTTTATTAAATCATTATACCTTTGCACTAGTCCTATACAGCCTATTACAAGCAATATAAAACTAGTGATTAAAACTGCATTTAACATTAATTATTTTTTCAACTTATTAATCTGTTCTTGAGAGTATTTGGATTTAGGATTATTATTAATAAATGCTGGATCTTTATAAAATTTTTCCATTACTTCCTGTTGGCTTTTGGATAAATCAACTGGTGTTTCAACTATTATATTAACAAATATATCTCCATATCTTCTAGTACTCCTATTATATAATCCACAAGAAGATATTACAAATTGAGTATTAGATTGAGTACCGTGAGGTATTTTAATAGTATGGTCTTTACCTGATAAGTCGTTTACTATTAGTTCTCCACCGAGTATAGCAGTTGTAATTGGAATGTATACAGTACAATGCAAATCAACACCTTTTACTGTAAAAAAGTCATGAGGCAAAAGATTAACAAATATTATTAAATCTCCATTAGGTCCTCCTTGATATCCAGCTTCTCCTTCTTGTTTAACTAATAATTCATTTGATGCTCCTATACCAGCTGGAATATTAATTTCTAGATTACGCTCTCCTATAACTCTACCTGAGCCGTGACATTCTTTACAGGGATTAGATATTACACTACCACTACCACCACAATGTTGGCAGATAGTATCAATAGTAATAAAACCATGTTGCTGTCTAACACTTCCTCTACCTCCACATTGAGGACAAGCAGATGGTCCTTTACTGTTTTCACACCCACTACCATTACATCTTGAACACTTATTATATGTTTTGTATTTTATCTTTTTCTTAGTATTAACTAATGCTTCTTCTAATGTTATTGTAATATCATATCTTATATTAGCACCTGGTGGAGAACTTCTAGCTTCTGAATATCGTCTATTTCTGTAACCACTGTTTCCTCCTGAGGAGTTACCAAATATATCGCCAAACATATTAGAGAATATATCTGAAAAATCTGCGAAATCCTTAAATCCTTGGTTAGAAAAGCCTGAAGCTCCACCGTTTTGAAATGCACTAGAGCCGTAATGGTCATAGGCTGCTCTTTTTTGTTCATCTTTTAATATATCATAAGCTTCGTTTATTTCTTTAAACTTTTCTTCTGCTGTCTTGTCACCAGGATTTCTATCGGGATGATATTTTAAAGCTAACTTTCTATAAGCTTTTTTTATTTCTTCTTGTGATGCAGTTTTGTTTACACCTAGTATTGCATAATAATCTTTTCCTGTAGACATTGCTTTTATTTTATATAGAAGTTAATAATTTAATTTTAACATACAGTAAACAAATATAAAAGATTGTTTTTAAGTCACAAAAATACAATCATTTATAACTATCTTATATAAATGCACTGGAGTTTACATTGATTTAACGGAATTTAGTAATATAATTTAAATAAGGATGTTTATAATTTTAGTTATGGTAAAAACATGAAAGTGAAATTTTTATTAGGATTATTAGCAGTAATTCCTCTTGTATTAGGTGGATGTACTAACAAATGTCAGACTACAACTGGAGGACAAGCCGATATATCAGGTATGACACCAAAGCAAAATACATTAGAGACATCAGGGAGGAATAATATATACTTCAACTTTGGTAAGTCTAATTTAACAAAAGATGCTAAGGAAATAGCTAAATATCAGGCTTCCCAGATAATTTCTAATGAGCATGTAACACTGGAGGGACGTACTGACGAGAGAGGTACAGCAGATTTCAATATGGCACTAGGATTACAGAGAGCTGACGCTGTTAAGAAAGAACTAGTAAAGAATGGTGTCAATGGAGATAATATTTCAACAATATCTTATGGTAAAGACAGTCCAGTAGGAAATAAAGCTGATTACAAAGATCTGGAAGAATACCATGCTAGGAACCGTGTTGTCACAACAGTAGTTGATGCGAGAGGATAATTATTCTTAATATAATGGTATGGGGGTACTGCCCCCTGCATCTTTTTGACTATGCATTTTTTATCTGGACTTTTTGATTATTTTGATAAGTATTACAGCAGTGTTCAGTCAGCATATAAAATACTGTTATTTATTGGGATGTTATTTTATTTTATATATCAAGCATTGACTGGTAATAATGGCTATCGATCATACTTAGAAATAAAGAAACAAGTAATTGTTAAACAAGAAGAATTAGATAATCTTAACCGTCAATTGAAAGAAGTAAAACAGAAAGTAGATTTATTAAGTAATAATTCATTAGATTTAGATATATTAGAAGAAAGATGCAGAGTAATGTTAAATTATAGTTATCCTAATGAAATCATTATAAGATCTAAGTTAATATAAATCTATATTAAACGATTCTTATAAAACTAGTAATTTTGTTATTATTGTTGGTATGATTTACTGTGATATATCATTAAATACTTACAAAAAGATATTAATTAATTATTATTACCATCAAAAATTGAACTGTATTAAGTAATATATGTCAATTTATATTATATCAGCAGTATAGTGTTAGATTTAAATGATTGTTAATTAAAACAGTTTATTTTATAAAACACATTAGTAATGTATTATTTACTATATATTACATATGGATTATAAAGTATATATTATTATATAATAATACTATAAGTGCATATAATTATTAATAAATGATTAAATTCATTTGTCTATCTCTAATAACTCTTATATTTAGCATTACAAACATCAATACAAGCTGCTTAAATGCAACCGCAACTATTGTAAAAACTCCACCAATTGTTGTAAAACCCAATATTAAACAACAAGTATTACCTAAAAAATCATCGTTGGTAATAGATTGTTCAAATAAATGGAAACGTCCAATTGTTTTATATCAAGATAGTGCAAATGAACTAAGACATCCAGCATCTTTAACTAAATTAATGACTGTTTATTTGTTATTAGAAGCCGTACAGAAAAGACAAGTGACATTTAATACTAAATTCAGAGTATCCAAATTTGCAGCCCAACAAATGCCTTCTAAATTAAATATTAAAGCAGGAGAAACAATTAGTGTATTAGATTGTATTAAAGCTTTGTTAGTAAAATCCGCTAATGATGTAGCAGTAGTTGTAGCTGAAGGATTATCAGGGAGTGTTTCTAAATTTTGTAAAAGAATGAATAAAAAAGCTAAATCATTAGGTATGAAAAATACTCATTATGAAAATCCTTCAGGAGTACCTAATATAAAACAAATAACTTGTGCTAATGATATAGCAATTTTAGGATTATCTCTTATTAAGAAATTTAATGAAATATCTAGGTATTGGTCTTTATTTTCTCTTAAAAATTTCAAGTATAAAAATAAAACTCATGGTACTCATTGTAAAATATTAAGGTGGTACAATGGAGCTGATGGTGCTAAAACTGGATACATATGCGCTTCTGGTTTTAATTTATGGGTAACTGCTACTAGATTTAATAAAGAGGGAAAATCAAAGAGATTATGTGCAGTAATATTTGGTGAAAGATCAGGTAGAGAAAGAGATTTTAAAGCTGCTAGATTACTAGATAAGTATTTTGGAGATTATATATTTACTAATAAGAATAAGTTTTGTAAACAGCAGAATATTAATCGCTTCTTAACTAATACAACCAATACAAAAATAGTAAAATTAAAATCTAATAATGATCAAACAAATAGTAATATATCAATTGCTAAAAATAAAAACAAACAACATAAAGTGAAATACAACAATATATTAGATAAACAAAATGAAATAAAAAATCAAACAAATAGTAACATACTGCCTGCTACATCAAATAAATATAAGCAAAATAATGTTAAAAACACAACTAATAATAAATCACAACAGATAAAACAAAATATTTCCAAAAATAATAAAAAAGAAAAAAATATTAAAGACCAATATACAGAAGAAATTTTATATGAAATAGAATCATTTCCAATGGATGATATTATAAAATCTACTGGAAAGAGTAAAGAATACTTCGATGATTTGTACAAAGATGATATACCAATACAAGTAGAATCATCAACTCCAATAGATTTTTCCATACAAAACCATAATATAAAAAAAACAAATAATAAAAAATTTACTAAAAATATTAATAAAAATACTGTAAAGAAGATTAATAGTAAAAATAAAAATAATAAGTTACAGAAGAAAAAACAAATAAAAAGAAAAGTAATTAATAAAGGAAAACCAAATAATTGATAATGATATATAATTAAAATTTCTTAGTGTAATAAGTAATACAATACAATTGATATTACAGTGTATTCTTATACAAAAAGAATTAAATAGTTGTATAATGGTTTTATAAAATACTTATCTATTAATGATTAATGAATACGTAAATTATTCTAAAATGATAAAATGCATTCAGTATAATACACTGATAATAGATATATTGGAGATATATTATAATTTGTTGATTATTCAACATTATTTCACAGTGATTTATTTTAATAAAACAAATTCTATTAATACTAACAATAGTAATGTCTTATTTATAGTTAAAATATCCGTGTTTAAATTGTTGTATTTATGCATTGCATGTAATTATATACCCATGCTAAATAGTACATAGGTTTTTTGGGAAATGATAACATAATTACAGATAATATTATATTAATTATTAGTTAATATATTTCAACCTTCAGTAACTTTTTTTATACAGTGAATTTATATAATACTAACTACTTGTTATATATAGTTATCAATATAACCAAGTATTTCTATTCGTTTACAGTATTAACTGGATTACTACTTCAATTGCTTTAGATTATTTCAATAATTATTTGTTTTCTAATAAAATAATAAATCTAAAACTCATAATAAAATACAATACAAACAATAAAAAAATATATTATTTTTACAGAAACCAATTGTATTGATTCCTTTATATTTTGGGATTATTTTGTATATATTATTTAACACTTTGTGACAATTTATATTATTAGTGCAATTATTTAATGCTTATTTACTTGTCCGGTTACTATTTTTTTTCGTACTTTTAATATTATTACTGGCTTTCTTAACTCTTTTTATTTGTCTTAATTTATCTTCTGCTTTTTTTTTACAAATTAGTATATATTGTCTTAGTTCTTTCACATCATCATTTTTAGAAGCTTTATCAAACCAGTGTATAGCTTTTTGTAATGTTTTTAGAGATTTAGTATATTTAAAATATACAGATCCTGCATTGAATTGAGCTGCACCATTACCTTTTTTAGCAGCTTCTACGTAACACTCCAATGCTTTTTTATGATCCTTCTCTCTTATATCTCCTGAGTAATATCCATCCCCAATTGAATTAATGGCCTCTAATGAACCCATTTTAGCAGCTCTAGTCAAATATTTATTAGCATTTCTTAAATCTTTCTCAGTTAAGTAAATAGTTCCCAATAAATAACAACAGTAAGGATTATTAATGTTTTTCTTTAAATATCTTTTGGCTTCATTAGATTTGTGAGGTAATAATTCAAAAATATAATTATTTATTGCTTCCTTATTAATAGAATCTTTACTATAGGTAAACTGAGTTATATTAATAACTACTAATACTATAAATATTTGTTTTAAATACAGGAACATATATATGAGGAAATTATTTTATAAATAAAATAACTATTAATCCTATTATAATTCTATACCACATTAATGAATAAAAGCCATTTCTTGTCATATATTTAATACAAGGTTCTATCGCAACAATACCTATTGCTCCAGTCAATAATACTGCAAATAATGTATTAATATCTAAAGTATTTAATGTGTTAGTTTTATACATATTAATTAATTCTAATATTAATGATCCACTAATACTAGGTATAGCTAATAATAAAGATATAGTAATAGCTTGAGACCTTTCAATATTCAAAAATCTGCAAGCAGTTATGCATATACCAGATCTACTGACTCCTGAAAATATTGCTATAGATTGAAAACATCCAATTATTGTGTATTTTAATAAATTACTTTTACAATTTATACTAATATTATAATTATCTACTAAGTGTAATATAATTCCAAATGTTATTAATATAATACCAGTAATAAATGGTACGTCAAAATTCTTAATAAAATTACTAAATAAAAATCCTGTAATAATTACAGGTATAGTACTTAATACCATTAAATAAAAAGCAGTATTAGATAATTTTACTTTATTAGTAAATATTCCTAAAATAATTTTACATATAACTTTTCTAAAATATACTAGTAAAGCAATTAAACTACCTCCATGTAAAGCTACTGTAAATGAAAATGATAAATCATTAAAAGAAAATAATTTAGCAATCAAATTTATATTAGTTGAAGAACTAATGGGTAAAAATTCTCCAATACCCTGTACTATACTTAATACAATAGTTTCAATAAATTGCATACTGAAATCTGGTTATTATTCATTAAATTAATTATTATATTATAGTATGTCATTGTGTATAAATGTAAAAGGTTTTAATAAATGGCAACAATAAACTTATTATAATACATTGATATATTATATCACATATTTATAGCATGTCAGGCAATCAAAATACTTTATAACACGTAATTGCTTGTTGCTTATTATAATCCCTACATTAACTAAAAATTAACCTACAATTGTTATTATTTAATTAACAGTATATATTATTATTAGTGATTTTTCATGTTTTATAAATTATTAACTATTAGTATTTGTATATTTAATATTACAAATTATATTAACGCAAACAATTATAATTGTTGCAATGAAGCCTTAAACAATTGTAACTATATTAATAACAATTCTTCATCTAATCTTGATAGATTAGCAACTATTAAGAAAGAAAATTTATCTAATCAGAATAGTTCATCATTGAATAGTATTGCTTCTACCAATAGTAATACTTCTGATACTATGATTTATTCTACGGATTCTCAAGAGCAAGTTGATTTATCGAATGAGAATTCAGTTAATTCTTATAAAATTTTAACCAATAATTGTAATGGTAGTAATCAAATCAATTCATTGAGTAATATTACATTCGTTAACAGTATTGATACAAGTAAATTTGATGAAGCTAATAAATGTTTTCAGAATTATTGTGGGATACAAAATTTAGACATTATAAGAGGCAAAAAACATTTACTATCTCTGTATACATATTTTAATAAGTTAAATAATACATCATCTACTAAGCAATTCAATAAAGCTAATAATTCTTCATATACTTCTATTTCAGATTATTTTCAAATAAACAGCAATAAATATAATGATCATTTAGCTATTGATAAATTTAATAATCGGTTTTGCATACTTTTGAATATAGCTTATGGTTTTCTAAAAACAAGCAAAGAATGTAATTACAATAAAAATATAACAGATGATTATATAAAGAACATTGGTACACTTACTTATAATGCTTATTATGAAAACGGACTATTTACTAGAGACGTAATAATGACAAAATTCAATTCATATAAAGATTCTTTAATACAAGCAATAAACCCATTATTAATAACATTAGAAAGTTAATAATTTAAAGATATCGTATAAAAATAATAAAGTTATAGATTATATTGATAATGTAATAATCTATAATTATGCTTGTATACTGTATCTCTTTATGCGGATCATTTTTTAACTTATATTTTGTTAGAGAGTTGTTTATAATAGATTCTTTAATATAAGATATTGCATCTAATATAAGATATGTCAAATTTTGTTATAGTAATTAATAAAAATGTTTACGCAGTAATACGAGTATTCCAATGCTGTTCAAACTATGTAAATAATAAAATTTCAATAAATTTAAAATAAATTATATCTGTGTATTGTTTGTTTAATAATTTTTTTAAAAAAATTACCTTTTTTCTATTGACAGTGTATTAGAGTTAGTATAATATATAGATATATTAGTTAATAGATAGTTAATTGGAGGTTAAATATGAATAAATTAACTAAAATTTTTACAGTATCACTAGTAGTCCTTGGAAGTTTCATGAATAATAATGGAGTTACTAAGCGTTTCTTTGAGAATGCAGAATCATTGAATGATGCAAATATCGGTCTCGAAAAGAGTTTTATATTAAATCCCTCTTCTAAAAGCAATATAAATAACATTTCTAATGCAAGTGATATAGTACCAACTAAAAAAAGTTCAAAGATAAAGCATGTAGCATCAAATAATAAAAGTTCAAAACTACAGCAAAAGAATACACTTATTTTTCATACTGAACAACAATATAAGGATGCAATGCCGGGTTATGACCAGAGTTTTATAGTACTACCATCATACAATAAAGTAAATAACGATAACAATATTATGCAAGAAGATAAGAATAGTAAGACAAACAAAGTAAAACAGAAGAATACTAACAAATTAAATACAATTTCTAATACTAAAGTGCAACAAAATACAAGTAATAATAAACAAGAAGGTGGTGATGAAGTCGAAATGCTCAACATAGATAAAGAAAGAGAAATTAATGATAACAGATCATGCTCTAATGTAAATAAAGATACACAAACAAATTCAAATATTAAATCAATCCAGGAAATTCTTAAGAGCGCTTCCGACATTATATCAAATATTAAAAAAAATAATGCAAATAATACAGTAAGTAAAAAGAGCAGTAGCACATCATTTTTAGATGATTTTGAAGTAATTAATATTAATTACACACAAACAGAAAATGATTTTGAAGTAATTGATATTGATGAATATAATGATCCTGAAGAATTTAACAAAAAATTCTATAATATAGTAAATAAAATTGCTAATGGCTATACTTATGTATTAGAAAAGATTTATAATATGATGAAAGATAGTAGTAATTTAATTAAGAAATGTAATACCAAGAAACCAGTTGATGTTAATTATCAAGCTCAATTTAACAGACTACAAGAATATACTATTGATTTCCTTAATAGATTATTGTATTTGTGTAGTCAAATTGACAATGATAATACTGCCACTCAGGAAGCAATAAAAGAAATAACAAATAGTAACATAAAAAATGAAGACAAAATATCTGAACTCAATTCACTTGCATTAGTAACTAAGGAGAAACAGTTTTCTAAGTATCAATTAATGATTCGTGATTTATTATTTAAGAGTGAGAATGATAGTAAGTTAAATCCATTTGGAATAGATGGTATATTCCAGTACGATTATTTTGATAAATTAAACAGTATTATAAGAAATGCCCATAAAACAACATTTGTAACAAATGAGCCCTTAAAAAACTTAGCAAAATCAACAAGTGATTTAATCGATTATATATTTAGATCATATGACAATATAGACAGTAATATTTCAAGGATAAATTTTTAATACATTTACTAAAACAACTAATTAATATAGTGGTTTACAATATATATTTGTTTATTTATTGTATTGCCACTATATATTATTAATTTTGACACTATATATAATGTATAATCAATCATAATTATTATATTGCTTTATACGATTTATAAATTTTCCTTCAGTCTTTCAGTAGTTTTAAACTTCTAAATGATGTGTATTTATTTTCACCTATTATAATATGGTCGAATAAAGTAATATTAAAAATATCAGTAGCTTCTTGGATTTTATTAGTAATATATATATCATGAGTCGAAGGAGTGGGATCTCCACTTGGGTGATTATGAACTAATATTATAGATTTTGCTCCTCTATTAATACAGTGTTTTAAAATTTCTTGAGGATATATTTCCACAGAATCTATACTACCTTTTTGTATAACAATATCATCTATTATTGCATTTTTACCATTAAGTAATAATAATCGTACTTCCTCATTTGCTAAATTCTGCATATTTACTTTAATGTAATTTATAACATCATTAAAACAAATAATAATATTCTTATTGATTATTTTAGATTTTAATGAAAATTTTATTATACTATTAATTATTTTAAAAGCATTACAAGTTGATTTGCCTATACCAGCTATTGTAATTAAATCTTCTTCTGGAGCATTTAATATACTATCTAAGTTTTTAAATTTTTCTAATAATTTTTTAGCTATTAATTTAGTATCTTTTCTTTTAAAGATTAAAAATAACATTAATTCTACTATTTCATAATCATTAAATTGTTCAAAACCATTTTGATTTAACTTATTAATAACTCTTTGCCTGTGTCCAGTATTATAATTCTTATTGTTTATAGTTTTAACACTTTTATTTATATTGGTGTTAATATTATCATTATTTTCAAATTGTTTATATTTATTTGGATTGCAGTCATTGATAAATCTCTGACTTTCTGTCTTTTTAGAATCTTTTGTTGTTTGTATAATACTAGTATTTATATTATCGTTTACTGTATTACTAGTATCAATAATCATATTTATATTATTATCTAATGTATTATTGGTATTGTTAGTATCAATAATCATATTTATATTATTATCTAATGTATTATTGGCATTGTTATTATCAATAATTGTATTTATACTACTATTTGTAGTATTATTGGTATTTTTATTATCAATAATTGTATTGGTATTATTATTTAATGTATTATTGGTACTGTTATTATCAATAATTGTATTTACATTATTATTTTTGGTATTTTTAATATCATTAACGGTATTTATACTATTATTTATAGTATTAGTAGTATTATTAATACAATTACTTGCAATTGTATTATAATTTTTTTTTAAATTACTCGTTTTACAATGATTTATCCCAATGTTTGCATTATTATTTACAGTAGAAATTTTACTAATATATTCATTATTGTTAACTTTTTTATTATTCATTTTATTGGGATTAATTTTATACACCATTGTTTTATTATACTAAATAATTTTATATATTTACATTTAATATAACAATTATTAATTGTACACGGTTTATTTAATTGATATTGTATTACTTATTAATTAAGAAATGACTAATGCATTACTTGCAGTTCTAATTACTTTACCAGATAATACTAATTCCGAGACTGCAGAAAGTATTGTTGGAATTGTAAAATTAGTTTCTACTACTAATTCATCTATAGTAATGGGTACTGTTGATAATTTAGACAATATAACATTACAAATTTCTGCATTATTCATATTATTTTTATTATTTTCCGACTGTAAATTTATTTCATTCTCTTTCTGTTTTATGCATATATTTATATTTAATTTATTACTAATTACTTTATTATTATCTATAATATCTAATACATCTTGAGCATTTTGTACCAATGGAGCTCCGTTTTTTATTAGTAGATTTGAACCATAATACCTATGATCCAATGGAGATCCAGGAACTACCATTACTTCTCTACCCAGTTCTAAGGCTAAATTAGCAGTTGACATTGTTCCTGATTTAACAGCAGCTTCTATTACTACTATACCTTTAGACAATAGCACTAGTAATCTATTCCTAATATGGAACATACTAGGATCAGGAGGTCTATTAGGGAATACTGAGGTAATAACTAATCCATTCTCTGCTATTCTTTCAAATAATTTTATATTATCCTTAGGATAAATGTTGTCAAAACCAAAAGGCAAAATAGCTAATACTGGATATCCTTTATTTAAAACTGCTGTTAAAGCACTAGTATCGATACCATGGGCCATACCTGAAGTTATAATGCAATACTCAGCTAAATTTTCAGCAATACTACTGGCAATATTTCTACCGGATATTGAAGAATTCCTAGCCCCAATTATTCCAATTTTAGTTTTATTATTAAGCAGTTGTATATCCCCCCTGTAATATAGCACAGGAGGGCAGTAGCAATCATGGATTAACGCATCAGGAAAATTATGTTCCGTAGCTATGATTGCTTTACATTTATTATTATGAAGGAATTTTTCTGTAAAAATATCATTAAATATTTTTTTATTATCATAAGATATATGTTTTAAAGCCTCTGCTGCTGTTTTATAATAACTCACAAGAGACCAGAATTTTTTACTACCGATACCACTGATATTCGATAGTTTTATCCAATCTAATGTGTTACTATCTAACATATTGAAGGTTACTAACACATATCTCAATTGATATTAAACAATAAAAAACATAAGTAAGCAATACATAATTCAACATTTTACAAAAAATATTTTTCAATAGTAGCAGCAAAACAATTGTTAATGTCAAATACTATATAATATAGAAATTAAAACTATTATAGATATAAATATAAACTTAACTTTTAAGTATTAATATAATTAATGTATCATTAGTTAATATAATACAAATGGATAATCCTAAATATATTGTAAAAAATACCACTAATAAGCAGATTGGGCAAAAATTAAAAGAAAGAAGAAAATCATTACATATGACGCAAAAGAATTTATCTGATAAAATTGGCTGTACTTTTCAGCAAATTCAAAAATACGAAGCTGGAATTAATAATATTTCTCTACCTACATTCCTAAAATTATGTGAAGTGTTACAATGTAAGCCACAGTATTTTTTTAGTAATTTGCACTTTTCTGATTCTAATAATACTAATGATAATTATGCAGAGAAAACAAATTTAATACTTGATAATATTGAACTACAATTAATACTAAAATTTAGGCAATTACCAAATCATCAAATAAAACAAACAATAGTTAGTTTATTACAAGATATAATAGCTATATTATAAATATTTATTTATATATGATAAATAGTAATAATCGATTATTGTATAATAAAGTCTGTAAATATAGTAATACACACATATTGTATTCTTGTATCTAAAAGAATAACATTTTGTATATCTAGAAATAGAGTAATATAATACTAGAAAATTCTTAACTTTTTCACAGCATTTTGATCTTTATTATTATAAATATATTGTTTTTATATCTCAATATATATTATATAATACATATTTTTATTTAGTTATTATTAATTTACTTGTTAATGTAAATATCAAATGTACATGCAAAATAAAGTGCCCTAGATCTTGTTTAATATATATCTGGCGCCCCCTGACTGCTATTGTGTAAATTATATATAATACTTATCAATAATAATAAAACATTATATATTCTTAGAATTATGATATATTTGATAGATTATTAGATCAGCATTATATATCTGTGCCAAACTAAGTTACATATAAATAGTTAGGTTGTAATAATACTAATTAGTATAATGAATTACTCATCCTAGTACTTTTTACAACAAGACCAAAATTGCATCTTATTCGTATTACAGTTATAACATATTATTTTGTATAGCTAAGAATTATTTTGCAAATTACATTGTCATTTATAATTATTATTGGCACATATAAATATTACAATCTAAAAACTCCACAGTGCTAGTTCGATTGATAAAATACAATGAATAATAACTACTAATGTTACTAGTAGTTGTTTCCTAACCGTTTAACTGGTGCAAATATTTCATCTAATTTTTTAGGATACTCATTTAAACGATCCTGTTTTTCCAAAGTAGTATTTTGCAAATAATCGTCATAATCAACATTAACTATAAGATATTTATATTGGCTAATGAATGTATTAATAATACTGTTAACATTACTATTTTCATTATTCATTTTCAAAATATTTTTTACAATACTATTAAGTAATACTGCAAATACTTCTACGATATTACTAGGTAGTGTCTGCTTATTAATATTGCTAGTATTTTCAATGTTATATTTGCCTATACTTACATCATATGTAAATTGTTTTGTGCTTTTAACCAATTTGTCCATTAATTCTAAATAATATTGCATACTTTTGTTTGCTAAATCCTCTTTGTTTTTTAGTAGGTCATGCATAGTTTGCAAAATTGGATAATTGCTAGTTTGCCAGCCAGCACATGAAAGTGAAAGAGTACAAGGTACAATCTTTTCTGTGTTGGTATAGTAGATTACCTTTTGTGTTTCATAATCACACGTAGGTGTATATTTAATATCACTACTATAAGCTGTACAGAAGTACATAACCATCAATACTGATGACATATTACAAAATGTTTTATTAATAAATTAACTCTTAATTAACAACTTCTCTTACATTCTAAAAAACTTTAAAAATCGTGTCAATATTTTTTATTCTAATTAAATTTCTATTAATTTCTATTAATTTATATACACATGTTGTCCAAAAACCTATAATGTAAACTATATAATACATATTTACAATATTGCTATATTATATATGTAATATAGTTATTTCTTTACTCAATAAAAAAATCATAGTTATTATTTGTAAATTTATTATAGTGAGAATTCTCTTGGTTCTTTCAAATATTGACCCCCTGAACGTATTGTTTGTATGTTAATACATTGACCATTTCTAGCTACTTCAAAAACTACTCCACACACACATGCACTATTTATATTGTTAGCAGGGGTTAGTTTTATATGAGCATTTAATTTACTAGTAAATCGCAATATTGGTGCTTTTTCCTCCATTCCAATTACTGAATTATAATCCCCACACATTCCACAATCAGATATAAATCCAGTACTATGCGTTAGTATTTGAGCATCAGCAGTTGGCACATGAGTGTGAGTTCCAAACATTCCCGATATTCTACCATCCAAATAGTGAGCCATAGCTATTTTTTCAGAGCTAGCCTCAGCATGGAAATCAATAAATATAGCATCTGCTTTTATTCCTAATTTATTAATATTTAAAAATTCATTGATAACATAAAATGGATCATCATTATATTCCATAAATAATCTGCCTATAAGATTAATTACCATTATATTTAAACCATTTCTATTAACAATAGTATAGCCATGTCCTATAGTACCCTTAGGGTAATTTAGAGGTCTAATTAAATTAGGATTACTATCAAAGACTTGTAAATCATTTTTTTGATCAAATGAATGATTACCTAAAGTAACAACATCAACTCCTGCACTAATAAATTGATTATATATTTTTTGAGTAATACCAAAACCATGAGCTGAATTTTCACCATTAGCGATAATAAAATCAAATAAATGTTTGTTAATTTTCAAATATTCTATTAAAGTATTTCTGCCTACTTCTCCACAAACATCCCCAAAACAAGCAACTTTTATTGTAGTACTCATAATTAAAATTTTACCCTCATTGGCACATATATATTATAAATGTTTATTTTACCATACTCTTACATCAATATATTTTACTACATCATTGAAAACATTTTGTTTATATTATCATAAAAATATGTTTTATATACAATAGAAACTCTAATATAACAATATATGATACATATAAAAAATATATTTGAAGTATTAATAATTAATACTAATTTAAATAACATACATCACAATTGGATTACTAATTAATAATGTATTAATAGAAATTATACAGATAAGCACATTTGCTATAATATAGCAAGCATACATCTCTGATTATCTGTTATTATGTAGAATGATCTACATATTGTTGTAATATAAATAGTCTTGCATTTGGGTCTTCAACTATAGTTATCCTGTAACATGTAATAATACATTATTAAGTTTCTCTATACTATACTTAATGATTCATTATACAAGCAAGATAATTTACAATTAAACTAGCACCACGTACTACTTATGCAATAATTCAGTCCATTTTTGAACAGCCTGTAGTAGTCACTATACCGTGCGTATTTTCACAGAGTGTAATTTATTTTGCTAATTCATTTGCAAAATATTATTTCTAAAATCTGTGCTAATTTTTCCTAAATCTCTATTTGTATTTAGAGAGTATAAATTATCAATTTACTCAACATCAGTAATATTTTGTGTTACTTACTACTGTATAGCATTCTCTCTATTGTACAATAATTTATTTATCGAAGACATTAATTTCTTCATAGAGCGTAACACAGTACAAGTCCAATCCAATCCATCTTAAAATCTATTTAAATAAAGATCTATATTGTCCTATCAAGCAATAACAGACTATTGCAATATGTTATGACAAATATAGTACCTACCATGCTATATCTTATAACATTATTCTCCATCGGCTCATTGTGATTAAAGATAGCATCTTGTATAATATTCAATCAAATTCAGTGCTACTACGCTTACATATTAGTAATTACTAAAGTAATTGAAGTAATAGACTCTTTAAGTTTCAATATATAGCTGTAATACAATACATTAATTCAAAGTATCATAAATAAAGCTGGATATTCCATTGCGTAAATATATATCACACATCTATAGTTTCTATTATCTGGTCTCTTATATATATATCCAGCACTCACATTGTTATAAATATTTCTGGAAGTAGTTCACACAATTTGTACTATTAAAGAATTATTGCAGTAAATATAAATGTTTGTTAGAATCACACTTATATATTATATTAAAATACTTTTCTAATATTGCCCATCATGTGCAGTCCTCCAAGAAGGTTTTTATAAAACAAAGTGCTACAATTTAATTGTGTCATTACTCCACAATTCAAAATTATTTTACATTAATCAAATACAATATCACAGATATTTTTTATATTCTTTTGATTACTGCACACTACAATAGTATTTTGTCATTGTTGCTAATTATTATTTACGTAGTTATTTCACAACACTAACTAAATCAAAACATGTTTTTTATTTTTTCACTCATTGTGCCCAAGCTTTTTCACATATTTCTAATTTTTTGTCGTCTTTAAATTTCCTATACTGCTTATGCTTTATCTTATTATCTTCACAATAATTGTGAACTTTATTTTTTGCACCTTTGAATAATTTGAATTCTTGCATGAGTGAGATATCTGTTACTTTTTGGTTTTTATTTATATTAACTGACATGTCAATAATATCTTTATCATCCTGAGCATTTATTAATTTACATTTTATTATCGAGTATTTCTTTTTTGTAATCTTTGTGAACTTATCCGATAACTTATAACCCTTTATTTTTTTTACCATCGCAGAACTTAATAAATTAACAACATACTGAATCAATAATTTATCAAATTTCGGTTTATTGGCTTTTTTAATAAAAAATCCCTGATAAATATTATCAGGACAGTACTGGTTATAAAATTCTGTACATTTCGTTGTATCTACACCATTTTCAATTAGTTTCTGAAAGGCGTTAAACGCAATTTTTACAGTGTTTATTTCCTCTTCACTGATGTTAGTATTTTTATGTTTCTGGCTTTTTTTATTTCTTGATTTCTGAGATTTTGTAATTTTTGTATCATCTTGAGCAATCGAATATTGATAATTACTATTTATTATTGTAGTTATTAATAATAATCCTAAGCAAATACTAGCTCTTTTCATTACATTTAGAATCTTCATAGTATTTAAATAAAATAATTTATACCAATATAATAGTAGCTTAAATCTCCTTAAAATTCTACTAACAAAAGATGCACGAATATAATTTTTTACAATCCTATTTGTTGATAAAATATACAAATATATTGTAGATCAATTTAATTAATATAATTTCAGGAAAGTTATTTATTAATACTATTATTGTTATTGGCAATTTGAATACTGGTAATTTACGGAAAGATATTTAATAATTTTTATTAATCTGTTTGTTACATTAATAATATCTTTTTATAATGTTAATATAATAATGGATAGGAATTGTATAAATTGACTTATAATGAACCCTATACAAGATAACTTATTAGAGTCATACAAATGTATTAAACATGGATTTTTTAAAGGATTTGATAGTAATGGTAAATCATTAAATGTTAATGTAAAAGTTGGTAATAATGCTATTGCAAATAGAACTAGTATAGCTAATTATTTTGGTATTGATATTAGTAATTTAATAATATTAAATCAAATACATAGTGATATAGTTCACGTAATTACTAATGATAATATTGACCAATATAAATTTTCATCAATAGAAAATGAATTAAACAATGAAGGAGATGCAATTATTACTAATATTCCAAACATATTAATAGGAGTAAATACTGCTGATTGTGCACCAATACTATTATATGACTGTAAGAAACAATACATAGCGGCTATACACTCTGGCTGGCGTGGCACAATAGGTAATATAATAGAAAGTACTCTTAATAAATTAAGAGCACTTGGTTGCAAGAATATTCTAGCAGTTATAGGTCCTTGCATTGCTAAGGAAAATTTAATATTAAACAAATCATTAATTCCCAGCATATATCATGAACAATTTACTAAAAACCTTAATAATCTTAATTGTACATTTGATATGATTGGTGTAATTGTGAATAAATTACAAAATAGTAAAATAGTTAATAAAATTAGCGTAGTGAATATTAACACTTTTACTGATAAGTATTTTTATAGTTATAGAAGAGCTAACCAAGTACGTAAAGGCGCACAGTTCTCAGGTATTATGTTGACTTTATAAATTATAAATGAAATAAACATAGATTTAGATAATATATACTGCAAATCTAAAACGTATAATGTGTAGTTATATATATATGATGTTGTGTAAATAATATTGTTGAAAATAATAATACAGTTGCTTGACACACCTTTGCTATGTGTAATCTATATGGAGTATTAAGGAGATTGTTGGACATTCAAACAATAGATATTTGCCATTGTGTACAGAATGGAGCAATATTATGTAAAATAGTAAATGAACTGATTCCAATTTTTACTAGTTATAGTTTGACAAAGTAAATGTAAAATTATTTTCATAAGAATTTAATAAACAGTTTATTATAGATAATATAAAATCCATTTTATTATAAATAATAATTAATCCAATATATATTTCCCCACAATATTCGTAATACAACTCTTAACTTAATATATTTTTCAATTGTGTAAAAAATCAGTGCGTAATACTTATTGTTAATGAAATTAAGCTACCTTATTGTACTGTATAATTACTGTATGTAAATATCAAGAGATAAAATATTATTCTTTTTTATCAATTGACAATATAAAAACAAATAATAATAGTTAGTGCAAGAATATATAAAAAGCAGTGAACATGTAATATTACTTAATTTTAATTAAATAAGAAATATACAGAAATAGCTAATTAAATTATGGGCTTTTAAATATCTTTCATAATAATTATAAAAATGATAACATATAAATAGAAGATGTATATCAATTATATATATCAAATATGTCAAAGTGTTTTAATAATAAAACTTACTTAAGAACTCATACTTGTGGGGAATTAACAGTAAAAAATATTGGAGAAAAAGTAAAATTAGCTGGATTTATAGATACTATGAGAGATCATGGAGGTTTATTATTTATAGATCTCAGGGATCATTATGGTATTACTCAATGTGCTATAAAGCAGACTGATGCAGTTTTCACTACGGCTAAACATTTAAAACTTGAAACAATTATTAATATTGAAGGGGAAGTAATAGCTAGATCAGAAGACACAATAAATAATAAAATGCCTACTGGAGAAATAGAAATACAAGTAAATAAGTTAAATGTATTATCAGCTCCTACATTAGACTTACCATTATCAGTAAAAGAAACAGAAGGAGAAGATAAATTTCCAGAAGATATAAGATTAACTTATAGGTATTTAGATTTACGTAAAAGAAAAAATCATGAAAATATTATTCTTAGATCTAAAATAATATCTTATATAAGACAAGAAATGACTAGTAGAGGATTTTTAGAAATTCAAACTCCAATACTAACGGCTTCATCCCCAGAAGGAGCTAGAGATTATTTAGTTCCTAGTAGAGTGCATTACGGTAAGTTCTATGCATTGCCTCAAGCTCCTCAGCAATTTAAACAATTATTAATGGTTTCTGGTTTCGATAAATACTTCCAAATAGCTCCTTGTTTTAGAGATGAAGATTCTAGAGCTGACAGATCACCTGGAGAATTTTATCAATTAGATTTAGAAATGAGTTTTGTTTCCCAGGAAGATGTATTCGCTGCTATAGAGCCAGTAATTTATAACACATTTAATACCTTCAAATCAGAAGGCTTTAAAGTATCTGAATATCCATTTACTAGAATTACCTACGCAGATGCTATGTTACATTATGGTTGTGATAAGCCAGATATGAGAAATCCTCTAATAATTGAAGATTTAACTGAATTATTTGCAAAGTCAAACTTTACTGCTTTTAAAGAAAATATAAGTAAAGGGCAATTAGTTCGTAGTATTAATGTTCCTAATTGTGCCGTTCAACCTAGAAGTTTCTTTGATAAGCTGGGAGAGTGGGCTAAGAATTTAGGATTGCCTGGTATAGGTTATATAACAATGGTCTCTGAAAAAGAATATAAAGGCCCTATAGTTAAGTTTTTAAATGAAAATGAATTGCAAGAAATATCTAATATTAATAAGATGAAGCCAGGTGATGTAGTTTTCTTTATTTGTCATGAGGAAGTTAATAATATAGCTCATCAAGTAAGAACTCATTTAGGTAAAATATTAGAATTAACTGATCACAAATCTTATAAATTCTGCTGGGTGGTGGATTTCCCAATGTACGAATACGATGAAGAATTAAAAAAAATAATATTCTCTCACAATCCATTCTCAATGCCTCAAGGAGGACTAGAAGCATTAAATACAATGAATCCATTAGATATTAAAGCTTACCAATATGACATAGTATGTAATGGAATAGAACTTTCTAGTGGTGCTATAAGAAATCACGTGCCAGAAATAATGTATAGAGCCTTTGAAATAGCTGGATATAATAAAAGTCACGTAGAAGATAAATTTAGAGGTATGATAAAAGCCTTTAAATACGGAGCTCCACCACACGGAGGATGTGCACCTGGTATAGATAGGATGGTAATGCTATTGGCGCAAACTGAAAACATAAGAGAAGTAATAGCTTTCCCATTCAATCAAAAAGCTCAAGATTTAATGATGGGAGCTCCAACTGAAGCTACTCCAGAACAATTGAAAGAATTGAATATATCAATAGTACCAAGAGTTGAGAAAAAATAAAACATAAGAATATTTGTTTATATAAATTGAAATCCTAATGCATATTAGAATAAATTTTTGCCAAGCATTGCAAATTAATGCATAGTAGAATGAATATTCTAATAAATAGAGCAAAAATCTAATGTGTATTAGTTGTAGTATTTTACAAAAAATTATAAAATTTCATTGCATAATGGTATGGTATGAAAATTTTTTGTAAGTAGTAAAAAATCTGAAGTGTGTTGTAGGAATAATATTAAAAAGTATCATTTTTTATAAGGGATACTACAAAATGTATTATAATGAAATTTATACTTTCAATAAAAGTGTCACTTTTATATCGATTTATTTAAATTCCATTATATATCATTAAGAGATAAACATATAAAACTTGTAGGAGATATTAATCATCCTACACATATGTGTTAATTACTTTTATTTTTTTGTTGTCTTATATTTCGTTTGGGTAAACTGTTTGTCTTCTGAACTACCACCAAATCCAGTAGTAAAGAGTTCATTATCATCCTTATTATTCTGATTATAGTGCTTAAGCTTGTTTTTAATATTCTTAATGTTTTTATTATTATACTTATTTTCTATTTCTTGAAGTTGATTTGTTGCATTTTGTAAATCATTAATACATCTATTTATATACTGATTCTCATTAATGTTCTTTGCTAATGCTCTCTGCTTATAGTCCAAATTAGAATTATTGCTCATATTAGAAAGATATTCTTTCAAATTATATGCTATGCGTAGTACTTTGTCACAACATGTAATTATTTGCTTATTAGTTGTTTGTTTAATTGTTTTTAAATTCATAAGCTTATTTTTAACTAACGGGTTTATATTTCGCATGTAATTTATACTTACTAATAGTATTTTATTGTTTACATAATTAAGAAACTGTTGCCATGTAATCATATTTGTACTAATATTGGCAATATTAAATTTTTCTCCAGCTTTTTCCATAATATTAGCTAATGCTTCTATAGGGTGTGAAACTGATATAGTTTGTAAGAATTTGGCATGATCATTAGCATGAGTAGACAACTCACGGTCTAATTGTTGTAAACCTGAAATAATATTAGAAAGTTGTGACATTAATTCCTTTTTAAAGCTATCATGAGTTTTCTTACGCTGATCATTATTACTGGAAGAAGGATCCTTTGATGGTTGTTTACTAATAGGATTATATGACTTGCCCAGTATCGTTTCTAATTTATAATTAGAACTCTGTAATATAGCCTTATCATTATAATAATTATAATCCACTGATAATGGTTTGCTAATCTGATTATAGTACTTGAGCATTATATTTTTGCATGGATCATTAGAAAGCTGTAATATATCATATATATCATCAGTAATTATATCATCAGTAATAGGATGAGAAGGATTCTTTAATAATTGTTGCAATTCTAAAATGCTCATATGAAGTTTTGAAATTAATTCATTTTGTAAGACATGATCGTAATTATTATAGTTAGATAAATTAGTAAGTAATTTTGTTAAGATAGTCTTAATATCATCAAGTAGTAAAGACGATCCTGTTATGAAGTTGCTGTTATCATTATTATCAGCATCATCATTGAATTTGTATAATTGGTCTGAGCAGGAATTTGTATCATCCAATAAGTTCTTTATGGCTTCTGAGACTTTGTTGCAATAATTATGCCATAATTGAATTAAACTAGCACCAATCTGACTACCTAAAAGCAGACAGTATGTCATGCAATCATCAACTGATTGTATGTGATCCTCAGACGCACCCACTATTTTCAATACTTCCTTTAATTTATTACTGTATGTTACTTGTGTACTTCTTAATCCATCTGTTATATTTAAGAAACTCGCATCCTCTATTGTGTTGCCATTCTCATCTACATTTAGGCCTGCCTTCTTGATCTCATCCGGCAGATTATTATTCAGCTTTGTTAGTAGTTGATATGCAGTACAAATCTTATCATATTTCATAATATTATTATCTTTCATAATCTTAGATTCCATACAATAACAACTACTACTATTTACAGCTGTGCCACAACTTAGTACTATTACTGAAGTTGTTAAAAAATTAAGGAAATTTTTACTCATTATTATCCTTTTAAATTAAAATACTCCTCATTTTTATTTTAATATAGTTTTGAATAATTGTCAATGAATAGCGAAAAGATACGGAATGAACATATTAACAAACTTATAAAAAAAACTAAAACAGCAATACCACCACACTATAAAAACAACCACTAAAGATACAAATAACAGCATCTGAAAAACACAATAGAAAAAAATAATATAAAGAATGATATGAAGTATAAAGATGGCTCCTTGTGTTGGACTCGAACCAACGACCCCCTGGTTAACAGCCAAGTGCTCTACCAACTGAGCTAACAAGGATCAGTATCTTTATAATTATATTCTGCCATATGGTAAATTTTTTTGCAAGTGATTTTTTTCATTTTTTTTGTAATTTTTTTGGATATGTTTTTAAATACCAATTACTAATAATAAAATAAATAGTTTTGTTTATGTAATGCTATGTAAATAACATATAATTTTATTTATTGCTAAATATAACTATCTATTTGTATATAAATGTTACAATTGCAAAAAAAACTGATTTATGACATAATTTTATTGTTAATATACATATGTATTTATATATAATGAATGAGAAAATAATTAATGTTCAAGATGCTTTTTTGAATTATATAAGAAAAAATAAAATACAAGTTACTATTTTCTTATTAAATGGAGTTAAAATGATGGGTATTATTTCTTGTTTTGATCAAACGGTAGTTCTTTTAAGAAAAGAAGGTTATACTCAGCTAATATACAAGCATGCTATATCAACTATATTGCCTCACAATAGTGTTACATTGTTTGATTGGAGTAAACAAAGCGGCATTGACGGGGATGTTAACTTGGTGGAATAGTGTTTAATAATTATCCATTAATAAATATTGATATTACTGCAGTAAAAGATAATTATTTAGCTATTAAAAAATACGTTAATGCTAATACAATTGTCTCAGCTGTAGTAAAAGCTAATGCTTATGGATTAAATGCCAAAATAGTCTCTGATAGTTTGTATGATGCTGGCTGTAGAGACTTTTGGGTAGCTTATTTGAAAGAAGCTATAGATATACGGTCTGTATTACCTTACGATGCTAATATTTATGTATTACAGGGCTTTGATATTAATGATATAAATTTATTAAAACACTACAAGTTAACTCAAGTAATAAATTCCATTGAAGAATTTAATGTAGCTAAGGGTAACGATTTAGATTTAGTATTGTTTTTCGATACTGGTCTTTCACGATTGGGATTAAGACAAGACGATATAGAATCTGTATTATGTGGTTTAGAAAATGAAAACATATCTTATGTCATGTCTCATTTGGCTTGTTCAGAAGATATGTATTCACCTTATAATTTAAAACAAAAAAAAGTATTTGAAGAAATATTGTATAAAATTAGCAAAGTAAAACAAGTTAAGGCAAGTATATCAGCTTCTGGTGGTACTTTCTTAGGTCCTGAATATCAGTATGATATGGTTCGCATAGGTAAGTTTTTATATGGTATTCAAGTATTTCCAGCAATATTAAAATCAAAAAATGTAATATCAATACAAACGCAAGTATTACAGAAATATTCAATAAATACTGGAGATTGTGTAGGATATGGATTAACTTTCAAAGCTAGTCATAATACAAAAATAGCTGTTATATCTATTGGATATGCAGATGGTATTAGAAGAAGTTTATCTAATAATGGTAAAGTATTATTTTATAATAATACTGGTGAATTTTACAAAGCTCCAATATTAGGAGTTGTTTCAATGGATCTATTAGTTTGTGATGTAACTACTATTCCAGATGATTGTACTTGTATTGGCCATGAAGCTGTACTATTGGATAGTAATTATACTATAAATGATATGGCAGCTGAATCAGGTACTATTGCTTGTGAATTATTAACTAATTTACACTGTTGTAATACTTCAAGGATGCATATTACTTATAATACATAAATTGCTAGGAGTTAATGGAAATTATGTGGTTATGTATATGCACTAATAATAAATATCTATATCATAAAAATAATGTAGTAAAAAATTAACTTTTATATTGTATTATCTATTATAGATATTATTATTAATTGTATATTATGTTTAATAAATATTTAATTTTATCTATATTAGTAATAGGCACTGTATCTAATTCATTTACACGTAACATTGATACTAGTTATTACTCCGATTCCAATGTATTAGTACAGGACAATAATTATTCGAAATCACATAAAATGCGTGAGAGTATAACACAGAATCTTAAAAAATTAGATAATAATTGGAACCAAAAAGCTGAAAAATTGAAAACAGAATCTGAGAATCTGAAACAGGATATCCAAACAAGAAGTAAATCAGCAAAAAAAAATCTTACTAACCTTAATAAGGAATTAAGAGAAAAGTCACATAATACATTTGAACAACTTAAAAGTAAGTCAGTAGATTGGACAGATAATGCAAAGGAAACAACTACACAGAAAATATCAAATATGCGAAAACAATCGTATATTAAGCACTTACAAAACATTGTAAAAAATATTTTAGCAATAAAAAGTAGACAAAACAACGATACTAATTTAAGTACATTAGCGAATTTAAATAAACAATGGGATAATGTGATTTCACGTGCTGTTACTAAAAATATCGTAAATAAAGAAGAAATAAAGATTATATGGACTAATATATACACGGTTAATAAAAAATCATTAGATAATAAACTACGGGCATTGTGTGGAGGAACAAAAAATAAGATGTATCATCAAATGTCTCAAATTAATATATTTAATTTAAATAAAGCAAACAAATTTATTGATAAGGTAGAATCGCAATACAAGCAAAAGTATTAAAGTTAAATGGTATTAATTACACTAGGATTATGTGTGTAGAAAAGTGTTTAGTATAATAAACTAAAATATTAATGTAGTACAAATAATAAAGTAAAATATAAAGTATTGTATACTTGTACTACATTGTAGTATTTTACAGACAATACAATATTTAATAGCAATGTCTGTGTTGTATCAATAACAAATGTTTAAGAAATTGCATAAAATCTTTTATAGAATAAAAAACATTGTAAATAAAATATTTAAAAGAATAAAGCAAATTTTTGTTGCTACAGATAAAGATAGTGCGAGTTCTAATCTTCACTACAGTTTACTACACATTATATCTAATATAATGGCACGTAATAATAAATATCATCGTTATAGCCTTTGCATTTACTATTTCGATGTTACGCAAATAATGAAAGGATATGATACACAATGGAAGGTTACTATTAGAAATACTTTTAATGAACATATTTTGACTAAGGAAGATATAAAAAATATTTGGATAGATTTATATAATACTTATAAACATGAATTATATGATGTATTAAATAATTGTTATTTTAATGAAACTAATCAAGACGATAAAATGTATTTTTTATTTGTATTAAATAATAATGGTAATAATAATTATAAGGATATTTTGCAGCTGAACATTTATAACATAAATAATGCTATAAAATTTATCGATAATTTATAATTTAATAGATAATATTATTAATAACAATAGTAGTATTGGGACAATATTGTAAATAATATTATATCTAATATAATGTGTTTATGATTACTTTTTACATGCAAAGAAAATTAATGCATATATGTTTTTATCTTAAATAGCAATACATGGCATAGCATATAGTTAATAGTATGTATACCAGTGCACTTTGTTGACTTAAAAGAAAATTAATATATATGTTTTATTCTTATAATATAGATATGTTTTAAATTATAAATTGTATGATTAAAAAAAATCTATTATTACATATATTTACAATAGTATTAATATCTAATACATTCTCTAATCCTATTGTTAATAATGCAGTTGTTAGTAATCCAAATGTTGGTAATTCTGTAAATAGTAATACTATATATGAACAAGTTAAAATGCTAGAGCAAAAAAGTAATCAACCAGTACCATTAAATATGAATAATACTAAACCAATCAATAAAAATAGAATAAGTATATTTGAAAGAACTAGTGATAATATACAAAATAATAATAAATCTAAAACAGTAGTACCAAGTAATAAGATTATGAATATTGCACAAAAGTTTAATACTGGAAACATTACTCACAAGATTCCAAATTCATTAGTCAATAATAATGGCAGTATACAAAATAAAATACAAATGTTCAATAATAAAAATATTAATAGTACGAAACAAAACAATAATATTCAACAATTACCAATAAATACTAATGCTCAAGTAAAAAACAAAATACAAATGTTTAATAATAAAAATATTAATAATACAAAACAAAACAATAATACTCAACAATTACCAATAAATACTAATGCTCAAGTAAAAAATAAAATACAAATATTTAATAATAAAAATATTAGTAGTACAAAACAAAATAATAATAATCAACAATTACCAGTAAATACTGGTGTGCAGATAAAAGATAAGATACAAATGTTCAATAATAAAAATATTAATAATAAACAAATCAATAGTTATAAAAAAAGGCCTAAATTACAAGGAAATACTCAAAGTATACAAGATAGAGCTAAGCTTTTTACACCCAAGAACAAGTTACAAAATCAAAATATTGTCTCAAGTAAAAAGATTAATACTAATAATGGATTTTTATCCCAATTAAAAAGTGCTATAGATGTACAAAAACAGTCTATAAATCAAAATAATAATAAACAAAGCAATAGCAATGTTTTACAAAAACCTAACAATACTGTAAATATACAGCAACATAATCATCAATTACAGAACCAAACTATTAATAGTGTAAATATACCAACAATACAGCAAGGTAATAATACACAGCAACATAATCAATTACAGAAAACAATTATTAATAATGTAAATATACCAACAATACAGCAAGGTAATAATACACAGCAACATAATCATCAATTACAGAAACCAATTATTAATAATGTAAATGTGCCAGTACAGCCCAGTAGTAATATACAGCCACCAGTTGTTATAAACAATGCAATGCCAAATAATATACAGAATAATACAAAAGTAAATCAGAAATATAAAAACATTCCTGAAGCTGATAGATTTGGTAAACCAATGGTTTTACATAGAAAAAATGGAGAGGATGAAGTATATGTAAATCCTCGTAAAGGTTATTATATCAATATATTGGATTATAATAATGGCACTAGCCAAGAAAATAATAATAAACAGATGCAACAAGAAGTATCAGAGCAGCGCTTTAACATATTGGAAAATTCACTACCGTCAGGATTAAAGTCTATTATCGATGCAGTGAATAGCGGTAAAGTTAATGCTCTTGCAGCTGCAGAAGACTGGAATAGTAAGATAAAGAAATCTAATATGGCACCAGCATATAATAATCTAATACTAAAAACAGTACTTAATGGTGACAAGATTAAAAATCAAGAATTTTATAAAAATATAATAAAGCAAGTGTGATTATTATTACAAATATTGTTGTTGATAAAAATTAGCATTTAGCAACTAAATAATAGTATATAACTATAAACATTATTAATAATAAATAATTTCTTTTATATACTATTATTGATGTTATAATATTTGGCAACATTGCTTATACAAACTAACCAACACAATAATTTAGTTTTTGTATAGCAAAAATAAATGTACTTTTTCTAAAAATATAGACCAATATTAAATAGTAATACTTATTTTTTTCCAATAATTTTAACCAATATGGTATATTACTAATATAGTAATACTTAACTCCTTTTCCAAAAAATTTATCTAATATAGCATAATATTGAATAATTATATTTAAATTTCTCCAATAATTTTAGACAATATAGCATACTATTGAATAGTAATAATCAAATCCTATTCTAAAAGATTTTAGCAAATATAAAACAATATTAGATAATAATAATCAAAGCATTTAAAAACAAATAAAATAGCAGTTAGTGCAATTGGTTGTTAGTGCACAAGTAGAATAAAAACATACATATATAAGCGCATAGCAGAATAACAACAGTAAAACCGCAGGATTATTAGCAGCTAGTTACATAGTATAACATATATAGTATTTATAATTAAGTTTTATTATAAAAATAATTATCTATTACTTAATATGATACTAGTATATTTGCGATATAATGTAATTTATGCGGTTAATTTTATAACACAAAAAATAATACAAAATTCAGTAGATCAATAATTAGATATGATAAATCTTCACTATCTTATTTAATCTATTTAGCTTCTGGAAAGTATTAGTAAAAGCTATAATACAAGGTTTTATTAAGGGCGCGCAATGTATTATTGCAGATATGAAGAGTAATTTTTTTAATGCATAATAAATACATATAACAATATTGTGTAAATGAATGATAAATATATTTAACAATATTTTGTAAATGGATGATAAATATATTTAGCAATTTTTTGTGAATGAATGATAAATATATTTAACAATATTTTGTAAATGAATGATAAATATATTTAACGATATTTTATAAATAAATAAAATATATTTAGCAAAAAATTTAAAAACATCTCATGAATAAGTATAGAGATGCAAATATTAAGAAAAATATTAATCTAGATTATGTAAACAAAATAATATATGTATTTAATATATAATATATATACAATAATTACTGATAAAATTACACAGATACTTATAATAGTTACAAAAACTATCCAACACTGAATAATAAAAAGTCGTATTCTAATGATAAATTACTATTATGGTTGTTGTTTTTTATATTAATTAGGAATTATTAATCAATATATTACTCTAAAAAATTCATATTAACTATATTAATTTTAATAAAGAAATTTTACCCGTAAAATAATCCATTTAAGTAAATATGAAACATTTATTAAACATTAATACTATAAAAAAATAATCTATTTTAGAATGGATTATAATATTATGTTGTTCAGTAATTACAAAACTATTATTATTTATATTTTTTTGCAAAAAACATCTTGACTATAATTTTAAAATATGTGATACTGTAATAGTACAAAGGACCGGTAGCTCAGTTGGTAGAGTGGGTGACTTTTAATCATCAGGTCGTGGGTTCGATCCCCACTCGGCCCACCATTGTACTTTTGTCTCCTTCGTCTAGGGGCCTAGGACACCGCGTTTTCATCGCGGCAACACGAGTTCAAATCTCGTAGGAGATGCCATGTTGGTTATTTAATCCTATTGAATGTTAAGTGGACTGGTAGCTTAGTTGGTAGAGCAACAGACTCTTAATCCGTAGGTCGTGGGTTCGAGCCCCACCCAGTCCACCATTGTGTTTTTGTCGTTTGTTATATGATTTTAAATTGAGTCTATTAATTTATTTGGAGTATTTGCATTATTTAAGTAATTATGGTGTAATTGGTACTATTTACAGTACATTTGAGAAATGCTTCTTTATAAAAAGAACATGTATTGATTTATAATAAGATATATATATGTTATTACGTTGAAAAATTTGTATAATGATTAACTTATGCAAAATTATATAGTTTTGATGTGGATATTTATTAGTAAAATAATTTTTTAACATTCAATTCTGCACTTTTTATAAAATTTGTGAACACACATAAAAACATACTACAAAATTTAAAGCATCGTAAAGATGCTTCTTTATAATATATTACTCACTATCTCAAGTTACTAATGTAATTCCAGGTTTTATTTGTAGTTTACTATTTTTAGCAATTGTTAGAGTTTTAGTTTGGACTTTTATTTGTTCTTTAGTTGCTGGATCAGATGATAAAGCTACAATATTACCTTCCTTCACGTTAATTGCATTTACTTTTATTCCTTCATTTTTATTTGTAATAAATTTATTCATTACATCTAATTTACAGTCATTATTACCAATAAAATTATAAGTTAAATCTTCACTATCTAGTTGTTCTTCTTGATTTTTATTTTTCTCTTTTAATCTCTGCATTACTGGGACAAATCCATTGGTATCGTACTCCGCTATTTTAAAGAATGGCATACCACTACTAGGTGCTGGAATTGTTATTCCTCCACTAAATTCACGATTATCTTTATTCAACAGCAATTTTCTATAAGGTTGGTATGGTATTAATGTTAATTTTATATATTTTATTTCTTTACCATGCTCATCTTTACCAGAATCTAAATTAAATAATTGTTCACTGTAATCATACTGTGTTTGAATATCATTAACAGTTTCAGTATATTTTGCCATAGAGAACCAACTAATATTATTCATAAATTGCATTGTTTGATCGTTATATAAAACATATGTTAGAGGTTTTAAATTAGAATTAACTGCAGATAATATTGAATTTTCTCCTTTGAAATGTACTCTATTAATGTTAGTACTGTTATCTTCTCCTGGATAATATTGATTATGAGGATTGGAAATTTCTACTGTTATCTCACTTTGAGCGTTGGGATTAACTTTGTAATTATTGTCGTATATTGAACCACTAATTATTAAATCATTAGTTTTACTATTTTTATCAACACTATTATCTAATATTTTAAACTGGTTCGGTATAGATTGATTCAGTCTAATTAGTGATACATTTATATCATTTCCAAATTTGCTAATATCCCAACAGGCAGGTGATTCAAGAGAGTAGAATAAATCTATATATTTATTATTATAATTAACGTTTACTAAAGAATTAACATTGCTTATTCGCAGTATAATTTTTGTTTTATTATCCTCATCAGTATTATTATTTGTTATATTTAATTTACCCAAGAATTTACTATTATCCCCAAATAGTTGTATAGTATTCTCTTCAGGATTATTTATTGTTATTTCATCATTTTCATTACCAATTAATCCAATCTGTATAGTTGATGGCATATTATTAGTTAATCCACTGGTATTATATGTCTCTCCATCCAAAAATAAACTATTCAGCTCACTAACGTTAACATAGGTCATGTTGTTAGTATTAAACTTGTGAAAACCATAATTGCTATCATTAACTGTAGGTAGTGTTCCAGGATAATTAGTATTTTTTACTAGTACTCCATTATTATCCCAAATTAATGGTAATTGTTCCTGAGAACAAGATATATTATTAATAAATAATAAACTTGTAGATAGAGTTAATATTTTAAATATTTTTTGCATGAGATTTAATTTTATTATCAAAACAGCTAGTATTTAGTTTACTAATTAATTATTAAAATAATGTTAAATAATTAAATGTAGATTCTAGTATAAATTCTAGTGTAATATATTAGTTAATACTATTTTAGTAGTAATATATGTACTGCAATCATATATCACTGATTGATATTTTCTAGATATGATTTTTAAGTAATGCTTATTCTACTGATACCACTTAAATATCATTATAACTAGTTTTTATTCGAAACTGTTAGTTATTTTTCTCAAAAATAAGTGAGTCATGTAATAATCAATAATAATTCCAATATATCATGTAATCTCGTAAAACCCAAAGATATTATTATTAATAATAATTTCACTATTAGTTGTTAATTTGACATTAATGAATTATAAAGCTATTTAAATTTCTATATATTTATACTATTTGAATAGTACTTACAAAATAAAAATCAAAATATTTGTAGTAAAAATAATAATATTACTGCTAACCGAACAATTAGTGTCAAAGCTAACAATATATAGAATAATGCAAATAAACTACAATAGTGTAAATAATTTTTCTTTAATATATATTTTTTAAATAAATTACATGAACTTATTTATTAATTACAGCAGTTTAAGAACTATATATCTTAGTACATTATTACAGAACAGAGAATAACTTTAGCACCATTAGATATATTATCGAAATATTACCATGTACTGTTACTACAAACAAACCTAGACTTTCAAAAATCCCAACATCAATCAATAATCAACATTTTGTACCAGGCTTATCATAACAAATATTAATTAATATTTGATATTACAAAACAAACACCATTATATATATTTACTATATAACAGTGTTTTTAAATATTATCAGAACCAGCTCTTTACTGTATTTATAACGCTACTAAACAAATTCTTAGGGCTGGATGAATCAGCACATGAATGATTCCTAGAATCTATAACGTTACTTGAAGTACGTTTATCCTTCTTGAATGAATCCGCTAATAAATTCGTCCAATAAGTCATAAAGTTACTAAAAAAACCTTCACCACTGCTCGACATACTCTCAGGACTATCTGACTCTATAATTCCACTCCCAAAACTCTTTGGACTAAATGACTCTACAACACTACTAAGAACACTCTTAGAAGGTAATGAATCTACAACCTTATCAACTAAGTTATTAGTAATCAATGAATCAATAATATTAATACCGGAACTCATTTTATTTACAATGTTCAAACCTGATTCTAATACAGACGACTTGTTAAATACTTCAAGAACATTATTATTACTACTTTGTTGGGTAAATGTACTGCTGATTGATTTTAATACATTGCCATTATTATCCTTATTGTATGATATTACAACTTGTTTCTCACTATTAGGAGTTTTTTCACTAATAATTACTGTATTAGGGCTCTGCCCACTAATGTTATTCTGTTGCATAAATGGCATTATAACTTGACTAAAAAAGTTACTACCCTCAGAAAATGGATTGTTTATTATTATTGGAATAATTTGTATATTGTTATTATTATTTTGACTTAGTAATTCCAATATATTATATACTTGTTGATTAATATCTAATTTATTATTTGATATAAAGTATTTATCTAATGATTGTACAACATTGTTGTCTGATTTTACTTGATTATTAGTTTTTATATTATTTTTGAATAATCTTTTATTTTCTTGAACAGCATATTTAAAATCATCAATAAAACCCTGTTTTGTATCATTGTCAACTAATGATATATTATTTTTAATACGATTTACATTATTTGTAGACTTGAATATATTATTATATATATTGTTATTAAATTTAGAGAAGTTATTATAGTCGTTATAATAGTTTTTATTTCCATTTTTATCATTTGGTATAACA
>CAMJRB010000004.1 GCA_946408175.1 uncultured Holosporaceae bacterium | reverse complement strand
ATTACACCAGCAGGTAAATCCCTATATGATTTAATACTCTTTATCTTTACTCCAGCACCAAACTTACCTTCTAATCCAGGTATCTTTAGATATTCATTGTTATTATTATCTGTCGGGTCATCAATAGCTGGTTTGTATGTAGGTTTTATTATAGGATCCACTATAGGTTTATTATTCTCCACATTATTTGGCTTCACAGGAGTTTCGTTTGTATTATTATTTATTGGCTTAAATGTAAATTGTTGTCTGACGACAGGCGATTCAGTATCTTCAGTATGTAGATGTAATTGATCATTATCATTGTTTAATGGCTTTGACTGTGGATTTTGATTTCTTAATAATCCAGTATTAGTATTGGTTTGAGTGTTGTTTTCCAATGGATTAATTAGAGTATCAGAATTATCTACTACAGGGTTTGTGGGCTGATTATTTATTGAATTAGAATCATTATTTCCATCGCCATTACTAGTCTCCTTCAATTGAGCAATAACCCACAGTATTAAGTCATAAAAATTATTAATTTTATATCTTTGTTCACCCAGAGTACCTATTTTTGTAACATCCTTATTTTGCAATATCGCAGATAATACTAGAACTTCATCATTACTAAGTGCAATAGGACACCCGATTTTTTTAACTAAGGACAATGCTTGGCTCGTACCCAAACCATTCTTAAAAAGCTCCAAAATACCAGGAGATACAATCTGTTTATTCAAAGATGATACTAAACCAACTTTTTGATTCTTAGTTGTCGCAAAAACAGATTTTTTATTGAATAAATAAGAAAATTTTTGTATAAACTCACTACAATTGTTTGAATCTGCATCTGTTGTAAAATTGTATATGCGTGCGAGCAATTCTGCTAAGCAACAATCACTAACATTGTTTGCTAAGTTTTGTTCAAGGAAACTCATCAGATTGTCGTACAATTTCGCACAATTATCAACCTTAATAAGTGTATTCCACAATTGAGAAAATAAATCATCACTATCCAATGTAAAAAATACAAACTTGGTCCCTTGCTGTCCAGAATTAGCATTATTTAATTTCAAATTATACTGCTGGATTTCTCCGACGAACTTTACTAATCCTAATATATTATCAATGTTATCTAATACTTGTTTGTTATATAAAACACTATCATTTAATAACGTTAGTAACTCACTACCAATATCCCTTTCTAATATAAATGCATTAACGCAATTGTACAAATCATTCCAAAGTCTAATATCTTTGAATTTCAAAGCATGAATAAGAGCACTAGCTTGTGCTTGTTCATCGCGATTTTCCAATCGGCCTACTAAATGATAGACAAACTTTTGAACCTTCAAACTGCTCAATGCATCCGTATTAACTATTTCGTCTTGGCGATTTTTTATTTGAATAATTGATGGAAAATAATTCTGCGATGATGAATTGTAATTTGAATCCATTTTGTTCGTATTGTTATAATAACTAGACCATTGTGCTGCATTAGATTGCATTCCACATACGGCTAATCCTGCTATACTTAATACTAAATATTTTTTTAAATTAAAGTTCATATAGAACTCCTAGAAAGTACCTATCACAATTATTCTACTATATTTTGGAAAACATGTCTAGGTATTTTTTACTGTTTATCATATTAATTTAATGAAAAATTAATAGTATTAGCAAAATTTATTGTTATTTTGCAATATTGACTAAATTTGTAGTTTGTTCATATTTTTAACTATTGTTAATGCATACTACATTTATTTTTTACAACTTGTTAAGTTTTTTCTATAACATGTTATGTATTTAGTATAATTTATTAATTTTTTGTTACAAAAACATTTTACTTATTTATATATTTCTAATTATTACTATAATAACTGCAATATATATTTGATTTTGTATTAGAGCAACAATTAAACTATTTTTATTACAGTTGCTATATGTCCCATAAAAATTATAAGCCTCTATTGTACTGCATGATAGAATATAACTATGGTTCACTTTAATTTAATATAAAATTTTTAGCTGAACTATATTTATATAAGAAATGAAATAGTACATTTTAAATAATCTTACTGTATAATAATTGATTTATAAATTATATACATTTTAACTAATTAATAATGTTAGAATAACATAAATTAATAACAATATTGAAGAGTATATAGGAGTAGTATTAATATGGATAATAATAAATTATTAGTAATGCCTCTTGGAGGTTTAGAACAAATAGGTGCTAACTGCACACTCATTGGATATAGAGATAATTGGATAATGGTTGATTTGGGCATTTCTTTCTGTAATAAATTAGGAATTGAAGTAATAACACCTGACATATCTTTTCCAATAAATTTAAAAAATCGTTTAAAAGGAATATTTATAACTCATGCTCACGAAGACCATATAGGAGCCATTCATTATTTTTGGTCTAAAATAAAATGTCCAATATATTTAACTGAATTCTCAAGAGAAGTATTAAAACAAAAATTAAAATCTAGAAAATTACAGTATAATAATAATAAAATTATATCAGTTTTGCCTCGTAATAAAATTACTGTTGTACCATTTATTTTAGAATTCATATCTCTATCACATTCAGTAATTGGTTCTTGTGGTTTATATATAAAAACTGATGGAGGTTCTATATTTCATACTGGAGATTGGAAAATAGATGAAACTCCATTATTAGGAGATAAAGTAGATTCTGAAAGATTGAAAGAAATAGGCAAAGAAGGAATAGACTGCTTATTATGCGATTCTACCAATGTATTGGTTCAAGGAAATATAGGTTCTGAAAATGATGTGAAAAATACTCTTGATAATTTAATAAATACTTATAAAGATAAAAGAATAACTATTACTTGTTTTGCTTCTAACATAGCTAGAATAGATTCTATATTTGAATTAGCTAAGAAATATAATAGAAAAGTATTAATTATTGGAAAATCAATAGTAAATATGTTAAATGCAGTTTCGGAAACTAATTATTTAACTAAATCATTAAAATCTAATATAGCATCAGTAATAACTGATGAACAAGCTGCTAGTATGCCTCCGGAAAAAGTATTAATGCTATGTACAGGTTCACAAGGAGAAAGTAAATCAGCTTTATTTAAATTAGCTAAAGGAGAAAATAGAGTAATAAAATTAAATACAGATGATGTAGTTTTATTTTCTTCTAAAGTAATTCCAGGTAATGAGTTATGTATAAGAAATATGCAGAATTTATTGGCGCAAAAAGGAGTTGAAGTTGTAACTGCTGAAACTGAAGATTATATACACGTTTCAGGACATCCTAATAAGCAAGCTCTAAAGAAAATGTACGAATGGCTAAATCCCAAAGCACTACTACCATTGCATGGGGATCCTGTGATGTTACATGCTCATAAAAAATTTGCTGATGAATGTGGAATAAAAAATACTCTTGTTATAACTTCTGGAGACTTAGTATCAGTAGATAAAGATACAGGAAAATTGAAAAAATTACACCATAATACAGTTGTATATAACGCTGTTGATGGTAAATATATTATTCCAATTAACCATAGTTGTTTGAGAGAAAGATTTGTATTATCTCAAAATGGATGTGTTGGAGTAAGTTTTGCTATTAGTAAAAAAACAAACAAATTAATTAATAATAGTTGCAATATTAATGTACATGGAATATATATTAGTAAAATAAATTTCGATAAAATTAAGAACAATGTTTTACAGATAATATCTGGATTATTGATAAAACTTAAGGATGATAATAAGATAAAAGAAGAATGTAGACACGAAGTAACACAAATTATAATTCAATATTGTGAAAAGAAACCTATAGTCGACGTAAATATTTATAGGTTTTAGTTATTAAATATTAATTGAGGAAAAATGAAAAATTTAACTATACTTGAAACTAAGAAAGCTTTAATTAATAAAGAGTTCAGTGCCGTTGAACTCACTAGGCATTATTTAAACAGAATAGAGCATTGTAAAGATATTAATGCTTTCGTTACTGTATGTGCTGATAAAGCTATTGAAAGTGCTAAAAAGGCTGATGAGTTAATAAATAAAAAACAAGATTTACCATTATTAGGGATTCCTCTTGGTATTAAGGATTTATATTGCACTAAAGGAATTAGGACTACTGCCTGTTCTAAAATATTAGAAAATTTTATTCCTGAATATGAATCTACAGTTACTCAGAATTTATTAAATAATGGAGCAGTATTTTTAGGTAAAACTAATATGGATGAATTTGCTATGGGTTCATCTAATACTACTAGTTATTTTGGGCCTTGTTTTTTACCTTATTGTAAAAAGAGTAATAAAGCAATGAAAATAGTACCTGGAGGTTCCTCAGGAGGGTCAGCTACAGCGGTCGCTACTGATTTATGTGTAGCTGCTACGGCTTCTGATACTGGTGGTTCTATAAGGCAACCAGCTGCCTTTGCGGGATTAGTTGGTATAAAGCCGACTTATGGATTATGTTCAAGATATGGAATGGTAGCTTTCGCATCATCTTTAGATCAAGCAGGACCTATTACTAAAAACGTCGCGGATGCTGCCATAATGCTAAAGGCTATGGCAAGTTACGATATAAAGGATTCTACTTCTGAAAATGTAAGTATTCCTGATTATAAATCAGTATTGGGACAATCTATAAAAGGCATGAAAATAGGAATACCTAAAGAATACTTGGAAGGACTTAATAATGATGGATTAAGATTAATAGAAGAAGCGAAAAAGTGGTTAATAGATGCAGGTTGTACTATAGTGAATATATCATTAAAAACCACTCCTTATGCTTTACCAGCCTATTATATAATAGCTCCTGCTGAGGCTTCTTCTAACTTAGCTCGATATGATGGTGTCAGGTATACTCATAGATCGGAACAATGTGACAATATAGAGGATTTATACGTTAATTCAAGAACTGAAGGATTCGGAGAAGAAGTAAAAAGAAGAATATTAACTGGTACTTATGTATTATCTGCCGGTTTTTTCGATGCATATTACAATAAAGCTTTAAAGATTCAGAAATTAATCAAATCCGATTTTCAACAGAATGCTTTCAATTGTGTAGATGTAATACTAACTTTAACGACTCCATCAACTGCTTTTGGAATAGAAGAAGTTGGACAAATGTCTCCAGTTGAAATGTATTTAAATGATATATTTACAGTAACCGCAAATATAGCTGGATTACCTGCAATGTCTATACCATGTGGATTATCAAGTAAAGATAATTTGCCATTAGGAATCCAATTAATTGGTAATAGATTTGATGAATCAAGCATTTTCAAAGTAGCTTATGTAATAGAACAATCAGCTAATTTTGAAGAATTGAGAAAGAATATTATGTGGAGGAAAGAATATGAACAATAATTTAATAAATGGCTGGGAAGTAATTATAGGTCTTGAAGTTCATGCCCAAATAGCTACTAAATCTAAATTGTTTAGCGCGAGTCCTACCGAATTTGGGGCTGAGCCTAACACTCACGTTAGTTTTTACGATGCTGCTATGCCTGGTATGCTACCTGTTTTAAATACTTATGCAGTCGATCAAGCTATAAAAACAGGTATTGCTATTAATGGCAAAGTCAATAAAATATCTAGATTTGATAGAAAGAACTATTTTTATCCTGATTTACCCTCTGGGTACCAAATAACTCAAATGTTTTTCCCAATAATTAGTGGTGGTTATATTGATATTTTATTAGAAGATGGAAGTAATAAAAGATTAAGGATTCATCATATACATATGGAACAAGACGCTGGTAAGAGTGTTCATGATATTGCTCCCCATTTTTCTTTCATAGATTTGAATAGAGCTGGAATACCGCTTATGGAAATAGTATCGGAACCAGATATGCGATCTTCCTATGAAGCTGTACAATATGTAAAATCCTTAAGGAATATATTAAAATATATAGGTGCTTGTGATTGTAATATGGAGAAGGGTAATTTAAGAGTAGATGCTAATATATCAATTCATAAGCCTGACACTCCATTCGGCAATAGAGCAGAAATAAAAAATATTAATTCTACTAAATTCTTAGGAGATGCTTTAGATTATGAAATTCAAAGGCAAATAATGGAAGTAGAAGCTGGACGCAAAATTCCTCAGGAAACTCGATTATTCAACTCTAATACGGGAGAAACTAGAACTATGAGATCTAAGGAGAATGCTGATGATTATAGGTACTTTCCAGATCCAGACTTAAAACCATTAATATTGGAACAATCAAGAATAGATAAAATAAAAAATGAATTACCAGAATTACCAGAAGCTAGAAAAAAGAGATTTATTAATGATTATAAATTAACCGAATTCGATGCTACTGTATTAGTAGATGATAAGACTGTAGCTGATTATTATGAAAAAGCTGTTAATGCTGCTAAAACTCCTACAGAATCAGCTAAATCAATAGCTAATTGGATATTAGGTGAATTGTTTGCGTTTTTAAATAAAGAAAATAAAAATATTAATGAATTACTTTTTCCAATTGAATACATAGCTTACTTAGTGGATTTAATACAAGATAAAACAATTTCAGGAAAAATAGCTAAGACTGTATTTGCAGATATGATAGAGACTAATAATAATCCTAAGGATATAGTCAAAAAATTAGGTTTAGAACAAATTCAAGATGAAAATATAATAAAACAAGCTATAGATGAAGTACTGAAAAATAATCCTAAACAACTAGAGCAATACAAATCCGGTAAAACAGCATTATTTGGATTCTTCGTAGGACAAACTATGAAATTATTACAGGGGAAAGGTAATCCTGAGATGATTAATAATATACTAAAAGAATTATTGGACAAATAATATAATGAACATTACGAATTTATCCACATTACTAGAACAATAATAGTGGATAGTTCGTATATTTTGAGCAAAATTACTATTTTAATAACTTAACTAAATATTGTTAGTAAAGTGTATGTATTAGCACATTAGTTATAAAATTATTTGATTTGTTAAATTTAACAAGTAACTTAATATATTGACATAACTAATACATTGATGTATATTGAAACATTAATATGATTCCATCAGCGCTTGACAAAAGAAAACCATATTATTCAAGTATCGATTAAAACAACTGATTTAATTATTAGCAGAGTATAGTTTTTATATATTAGATAGTGTGTTCTAGTCTTAAAATCATTTATATAATGCAATTCAACTCTTTCATTACTTGTAATACAACATCCAATAGTACTATACTCGAAATATTATTAATATTCTTTTTTTTCTAATGTTAGACTTTTTTACATGGTAATTCTACATGTTGTAATTTATTTATTATTTTAATATATTTTTATAATTATTTTATTTTTTAATATTATTATACTTTTAAGATTTATACACTTTTATTTATATGTTATACTAATTTAGTTCTTTATATTTTACTGAATACTATTTATTGTACATAATATGAGTAATTTACTTTTTTATATTGCTTGACAATACTGAGTTTATTGCTTAAATGTTATAATAAATTTTTTTAGGCTACATTACTCTTCATCAATATTGTAATATAAATTTATACCTAACAAATATTAATCATTACTAATGTGTATAATGAAATTGACTTTTGTGTAATAATTTCAATATTGGAATTATAACTAGCAAAATACTGGCTTCATATAATAATTAACATACTAATCTTGTTTAATAAACAAAATGTATGTAAACTGAAATAGTAAAGTATGCGAGAGTACATGTGGCATTTAAGCATGTCAAACAATAATAAGAAAGAAGATAAAGTAATTACTGATAGTTTTATTGATAGTATTCAAGAGGAAATAAGTAAAGAAAATTGGAAAAGAATATGGGAAAAATATGGAAAACTAATTAGTATTGGTGTTTCTATATTATTAATTGCTAGTATAGGTTATAATGTATGGCAGAAACAAGATTTAGAAGACAGAGAGGCTATTTCAGCTAGTTTTACTAATTCTCAAAATGAATTAGCTGGAGATAGAACTAAAACAGCTCTAACAGGTTTTAAAGAAATAGGAAAGTCTTCAAAACATAACTATGCAGCACTCGCTAAGTTTGAAGAAGCCGCTATATTAAGAGAGAAACAAGATAAAGAAGCTTTGAGTAAATATAAATCAGTATTTGAAAATAATAAAGTAAATAAATCAATAAAAGAATTAGCTTATATTTATTATATTAATACTGCTCTCGATTTAATGCCTGAAGAAGAATTAAAAATGCAATTGCCTAGTTTTATTGCCAATTTATCTAATAACTATATAGGGAAGTCTTGGGATATACTTGCCAAGGAAGCTTTAGCTTATTGTTATTTAAAACAAGGAGATAATGACAAAGCAAAATTAGTATTAGAGCAATTAGCTACAACAGAAGATGTTCCAGCTGGAGTACTGGAGCGAGCAAGAGAATTAGTTCAATACTTATCTGAAACAGAATCTAACAATAGTGTATCAGAAAAAGAAAATAATAATAAAAATAGTAAAATTTCTGATACAGATAAACAGAAGGAAATAAAAGATAAATAATAATAGGATAATTTATGATAAAATTTATAAAACATTTAGCAATAATTATATTGCCATTATTAATTACTGGGTGTAATAAAGAAAAACCTCTTATAGGTTCTCGAGAACCAATTGATGGTATAACTTATAATGGTTTAGATGTATCTCCAAATAAAAATGTAGTTATTAATGCTAATTCTTCTCCTAAATTAAATAATAACTTGCATATATTATGGAAGAGATCAATTGGTAAAACGCCAATTTTATCTAATATAGTTACTGATAATAAGAATCTGTATATAGTGGATAGTAATGGTAATTTACATTGCATTAATAAAAATACCGGAAAATTAATATATAAAAAATTTATAACTAAAGCTCCATCTCCAGGTGCTTTATATACTGCCATTAGTATAAATAATGGAATAATATACATTGGAACCAATACAGATAAAATAATAGCATTTAGTACTAAATCTAAAAAAACATTATGGGAGAAGAGTTTTGATACATCAATAAAAGGAGCTCCTGTTTGTTTTAAAGACAAAATAATAATTAATACAATAAATAACTATACTTACGCTTTAAATAAAGATAATGGAAAAATAATTTGGACTTATTCATCGGATGAAGAGCCGATTACAATACTTTCTGCAAGCCAACCTGTTTTATACAATAACAATATAATATTAACTTATTCATCAGGTGATATATCTTCTTTGAACTTAAATAATGGTGATTTAAAATGGTCTGAATTATTAATACCTAATTATGTATATAACAGTGGAGCAGGATTATTACAACCTGTTATTAGTCCAATAATAATAGGAGATAATGTCCTAATATCTAATATTAACTCAATGATGGTACTATTAGATGCTGAACTAGGAACTAAAATATGGGAGAAAAAAATAGGAACTGCTACTAATCCTGTAATAGTTAACAATAAATGGATATTTGTAATTGCTAATAATAATGTATTATGTATAGACATTAATAATGGTAATATTCAATGGAAATTAGATTTAAAAGAAATGTTTAAGAAAAATAAAAATTATAAGAAGAGTTTTTGGTATGGACCATTGTTAATAAACAATCAATTATGGATATTTAGTACCAACGCTGATATACTAAAGCTGAATTTATCAGACGGTAAAGTAATTGAAAAGCAATATATACATCATGTATTTTATACAGACACTCCAATATTAGATAATAATAAACTATTAGCACAAGTAAGAGGTAATATATATGCTCTTCAATAATGATTTTGAATTATTAGTACGCAATAAATGTTATGTATCAAGTAACTTCGTGGATTATAATAATATAAAATGTGTCATATTATAGTACAATATAAGTTGCATATTAGGAAATACCAGATAGTACTTATGTATAACGATAACGTATTAATAAATAATAAGTGTTGTGTAGTAGAGAAAGTAGTTGCTTATAATAATCAAGAACATATAGATAATAGTACCTTAGTAAAAAGTATGTAATATTTATGTATACAAATGAAAAATGTTAATAGTTGCTATATATTGTGTAATAGATAAATAATGCATTATAATAAGTAACAATATATGCAAATTGGTGTTTTACTAAAAAGTAGGTAGTATTTATGTATGAATATAAAATTTTAATAAATTGTTTATTAGATAAAATGTGTGATATTGTTAAAGTAACAAAGGATTGGTAATATTTATGTTCTCCAGTAATAATAAATTTAAAATATCAATAATGGGTAGAACTAATGTAGGTAAATCTACTTTATTTAATAGACTAGTACGTTCTAATCAAGCTTTAACTTTTAATAGAAAAGGAGTTACTAGGGATGCCAAAGAGAAATTAATAAAGATATTTGATAAGCAAATAACATTAATAGATTCTCCTGGGATGTTAGATTATGCAGAATGTAATGACAATCCTATATTATTAAAAGCTATAAATGACAAGTTAGATAGTATTATTAAAGAATCAAATATTATAATGCTTGTGATAGATGCTATTGAAGGTATTACTACTGACGACTTACAAGCAGCATCAGTATTAAGAAAATCCGGTAATAAAGTAATATTGGTAGTTAATAAAAGTGAAGGAAAAGTCAAAGAACAAGCTTTTATAGATGCTTTAGCTTTAGGATTTGAAAAGACAATATCAGTATCAGCAGAACACGGACAAGGAATAGATGAACTATTGGAGATATTGTATAATACAATACCTGATGATTTTAAAATTGAAGATAATAATATAGAATATAATAATAAACAACAACAGAATATAAGTTTGAATATTACTGAAACAATAGATAATAATGATTTAGATACCAGCAAAAAAGATACCAATGATGCAGTAGAAATAAATAATATACAGAGTAATAATAAAAAGAATATAATCAAAATAGCATTTGTAGGAAGACCTAATGTTGGCAAATCTACTATAGTAAACAAGCTTTTAGGGGAAGATAAACAATTAGTAGCTGATTTCTCGGGACTCACTAGAGAAAATGCAGTATTTGATTTTTCTTATAATAATAAATTATTTAAAATAATAGATACTCCAGGAGTTAGAAGAAAAGCTAAAATTTATGATAAATTAGAAAAAATATCAGTAACTAGTACATTAAGGTCTTATAGACATGCTGATGTTGTGGTATTAGTAATAGATGCTACTAGTTTGGAATGTGGATTTATAGAAAAACAGGATATTACACTAGCTAATAATATAATAAGTGAAGGTAAAGCTCTAGTTATAGCTTTTAATAAATATGATAAGACTCCGTATAAAAAGAACTCCCAACCTAAATTTTTAAAGAGACATATTAGTAAAGGGGTGCCATTTTTATTTATATCAGCAGTAAATAATGATAATTTGGATACAATGATTAATACTGTTATAGAAACCTATAACAAACATAAAGTAAAAATAAGTACTTCTAAATTGAATAATTGGTTACAAAATATAAATAAAACTGAAATAATGATGAGTGCTAATATTAAATTTAAATTAAAATATATTACTCAAATAGGAGAAACTCCACCTACTTTTATAATATTTGTATCGAAAAAACAAGAAATTAGAAAAGATCAAGAAAGATATATTGTTAATCATTTTAAAAGATATTTTAATTTACAAGAAGTTACTGTAAAAATTATATTTAAAAATCAATCTACTTATAATAAAAATGCATAAAGGAAGAATAATATTTGGTAAATTCAAAAGACAATTAATAGAATTACCTAAAATAAAAACTACTAGACCAACTACTGATTTATTAAAAGAATCTATGTTTAACTGTCTATTACATAGATTTAATATAAATTTTACAGAGTACTCAGTAATAGATTTATTCGCTGGTTCTGGAGCACTTGGTATAGAGTCTGCTTCTTTAGGAGCCCAACAAGTATTATTTTTTGATAACAATAATGTTGCTATAAAGTGTATTCACGAGAATATCAATGAATTAGATCTAAATAATATTAGCTACATTGAAAATATTAATGTACAAAATATTAATTGGAAATTAGTATTGAAACATATTAAAAAAGATAAAGTAATAATATTTATGGATCCACCTTATAAAGAAATAAATTTGTTAAAAAAACAAATAAATGTATTTAAAAATTGTATAGGTTTTTTATTAGTTATTGAAACAAATACACCTGAATTATTAAATACCTATAATCCTTGTTATGTATTAAATAATAGAGGAGACAAATCAGTAGTATTTATTAAGTGTAATAATGAGTAATATTATAGACTGGTTATAAACCATTATTCTTGTTATTATTTCAATGTAAACTATATTTTATAAATTGGTATTTTCAATGCGGGTTACATGTCCATATTGCAATTGTCATTATGACATAAGACCTGAAATATTAAAAACACCAATAGGAAATCCTAAATTAGGCTACGGATGGTGGTTAAGATGTTATAAGTGTCAAAAGAAATTTTGGCTGAGTAATACTAAAGTAATGCAATTAACAGCTACTCCAATAAAAGCTAATAGAAAAAAACAAATAAAGAATGTTGCAAATAAATTTGGTTTGCGCAGCAATACTAAGTTTAAATTTACATTAAAAAAGAAAAGGATTAATAAATTTTATATAATTTCTTCTGTAATTGTAGTATTAAGCACTATAGGGTACTTCAGTAAAGATTTATTGCAAAATCTAATAATTAATAGAATAAGTAATATTACTCAATCCACTGTTACTTCATTACAATTATCCAATATATCGTATAGACTAGAAACAGTGGATAATGTGAATAAGATATATATTACTGGATTTATATTAAATAATACTTCAACTATAATTCCAATAAATGGATTAAAAGTAGTAATATATAGTAATGGTAAAGAAATGACTTCTTGGCAAATAGATCCTGAAGCTAAAAATGCTATTCCTGGTGATAAGATTTATTTCGCTAATGAAAAAGTAATAGATAAAATATATCCAAATATACAAGTGGGAGTTAGTATTTTATAAAGACTTTTATTTACTGAATATCAAATTATATTTGTTTCATTTTTATTAATGCAGCAAATTCTTTAAATATTAGAAATTTTTAGTAAAATACACTATTACATAACATTTCCAAAGATAATACACTACATATGATAGTTGGTTTTTTAGAGGAAATGTTTATTATGACTAACGTAAGTAAGTTTTTGAGTATAGTAGTGGTTGCATTGGGCAACTTTAGGCAAAATATATAGTGCTGTTATGAGTAATTTTGGCTGTTCTGTTGAATGTAATAAACAAGGTAAAACATTTATGAATAGTATGGAATTATCAAGCGGTATAAATAATATTACTAGTAATTATTTGAGAATAACTTCTGTCAATATTGATAATATTGAATTTAATACTATAAACTTTAATGAAATGTAAACTATTAAAACATGTTCCTTGTCAGTAAAAGGTAGTCCAAATTGTAAACCAAGAGTAGTATTTAATTTTGAAGGCAATGGACATTTATTAAAACTATCAGTTGGTGATAACATTTTTAAATTAATAGTAAAGTCTAACAATAATATCGTAAACATTAATGTTCTAGAAAATTCGTCAGATGCTGTTGTGGAAATTTACGGTGATTTGCAAATACAAAATATTATTGATAATCCACGTTCTAGAATAGTTCCTCATGGTGGTTCTTTGATATTTAACTAACGAAATTATTGTTGTTAGTTGGATTGCAACCCCCAGGTTTTAAATTTATGGGTGTTGTTTTTTTATCTCTTGTTTTTTCATTCATACATAACGTATCCTGTAATTGAGATTTGGTATTTGTATTCATATAGGGGGTTGAATGTTTAGAAATTTTATTGGTATTATAGCAGTTATTAGTACAATTTATAATGTAGCACAAAGTTCTCCAGTTGTAATTAGTTTTATTGATGATAATCAATGCAAGTTGTCTTATGATAATAAAGATGTAGTGTGTAATATTACACAAATTCCTGAACAATTAAGTAGTACATCTGATAATTCTATAACATTAGAGAATGTTCATATTGACAAAAAAAACAATAATATATTTTTCAATAAATTAGTTAGTAACGATACAGTATTTGATTTAGTATTACAAAATAATACAGGTAATGTAGTAAATATAATTTTAAATATTAATGATATAATAGCAAACAACTCAACTATTATTGGAACTAAATTAGAATCGCTAACAATTACTTGCGATGGTTCAAAGGAAATAACAAATGTTATACGTAAAAAACCTAATTCCCAAATTACTGAAACATTAATACAAGGTACCTTAAATATAACTAATAATAGTACTTTGAAAATAACTAATGGAGATTATATTAAACTTAATTTAAATAATTAATGTAGTATTGTTCCGGTTATATTTATAAGTATTTATTAGTTTATGTATAAATAATTTTTATTAGTTTATAAGAATAATTATTGTATATGTAACTAGTGAGATTGTCATAAATAGGGGAAGCATTGATATGCCAGATAATTTTGATATCAATAATGAAGTAATTGAAGATTCTGATTCAGAAATTTAGTTGTTGTTTTTTTGGCTCATTTGTAAGTTTATGAATGGGCTTTAACATTTTGAGGTATTGCATTTTATTAATGGTTGTAAAATAATATTTCATAGGGGTTTAATTTGTATGGAGATGTTGTCCATGCATTTTTCACGTATTTTTAAAACTACAAAGCTTTTAGGTTTTTGTGCAGTAGTGCTTACTTGTATTACTAATAATAGTAATGCACAAATGGATATTAATTTACACAATAATGGTAGTATTGATTTGATTTGTAATGGTCAGAAACATTGTTTTGATAATTTAACAGAATTTGCTAATAATTTTAATCAAAGTAATAATTATTTAGCAGCGAAATCAATTATTAAAAGTAAAAAATATGACAATGTAATAATATTCAAAAAAATTCATAGTATTGGTGACCAATTATGTAAATTAAATTTAAGTAGTGATACCGATTACAAACCAGTATTAGTATTTTATTTACTTGACAAACCATTAATAGTGGAACAAATTAGTCAAGATAATAATTTATTTTTGAGTATTCATACTAATAACACAAAATTTGAAATTATTCCTAGACGATAAATCAATTCCAATCCATAGTAATAATTATGGATGTTTTTGTTATTAATTTAAATAAAATAAATAGTATATGTTGTATTAAATTTATTAATGATATATAATTAAGACAGGGTGAGAATTAGATTACAAGTATTTTGAATAAAAAGATTGCAAAACTAAGACCAACGGAAGATTTTGCTTTTAAAAGAATCTTTGGAAGAGAAGATAGTAAAAGGAGTCTTATGTGCTAATCTAACCTGCGGTTCGATATGCTCCACCTTCAGTGCCTTTATTAAATGCTATATTGGATGGTAATAGAGACGAACATGTATAACATGTAAGGCTCAAACCCAGATAGAAGGTAGAAATAATAAAGCTAGCAGGTTAGATGTGGAAGTAAAGGCCAATGATGATACTTTCATCAATGTTGAAATTCAATGTGTAGATACTGGTGATTTTTACAGTAGATCTGTTTTTTATGCATCTAGCTTAATGGTGCAGCATAGTAAGAAAGGTAAAAGTTATAACGAACCTCATATAATAAGTATTTGGATAATAAAAAACAGAATAAAAGATGGTATTATGTTGAATAGAATATCTCCTATTGAAGAAATAGTTAATTGTACAATACCTACTAGATGGGGAGAGGGATACGAACGTTTTACTAATAAATCACGTATTATTTGGGTGCAATTATATAAATTTAATAATAATGATAAATTAAAAGAAAATATTAGTAAAGGTTTAAAAGATTGGATAGAATTCTTTAAAAATCCAGAAATAATAGAAAGCAATGATGAAGGTATGAAAGATGCTCAAACTTTGTGGAATAAAATATCTGCTGATGAACAATTAAAAGCCCAACAAAGAGCTCAAGATAAATACGAAATGGATAAGGAAAGCGAAAAAGCTATAGCTAGAGAAGAAGGCTTAGCTGAAGGTAAACATGAAAAAGCAATCGAAACAGCTAGGAAGATGTTAGCAGATGGTTTATCAATAGAGATAGTGTCTAAATATACTGGGTTGTCTGAAGAAACATTAAATAAAATAATATAATTTTATATTAAATAATTTGATGTGTTTTGATTAATATTACAAAACAATACTAATAATATATTATATGTAATAGTAACTATTAGTTATAAAAGAATGAATAATTCTACTATTATTGGAACTAAATTAGAATTATTAACAATTACTTGTGATGGTTCAAAGGAAATAACAAATGTTATACGTAAAAAACCTAATTCCAAAATTGCAGAAAAAGTAATACAATGTACATTAAATATAACTAATAATAGTACTTTGAAAATAACTAGTGGAGATTATATTAAACTTAATTTAAATAATTAAGATAATGTACTTATAATATAGACTGTTATTATAAATTGCATATTAATTAAAGTGCGTGTAATGTTTACTGTTTTTTATATGCAAATTAATAACATTGTACAATTTAGTACAAGCGTGCTAACTGATATAACTAATTTTTTATTAATTTATACCTTTATTTATCATAATAATAATAATATTGCAATATTCAATGGTTTGTATGAAATATTGCACAATGGTCTTTTAAATTTTTCTAGGAAACTGCAATTTAGAATTGAATATCAAAATCAATGTATTTAATAATATTAAAATTACAATTTATTATATATTGTTTTGTCGTAAATTTCTTGTAATAATTTTATATTTTTTACTACCAATAATATATATGTTAATATAGGTAGTAAATCTGCAATTTAAAATAAATTTTTGAACTACAATATATAATAATATTTACAGTAATAGTTTTAATATAGTTCAATACTAATAGATAATACTGACTTTGTTTCCTTTTATTAAACATTAATTTTATATTACAATTACAAACAATAAGATTAATTTTATATATAATATAATTTAAAATAAAATTTTGGAAAAATAATAAATAATATAATATATCACTGTTAATTCTTATCATTTTTCTTGTATTTCTATACTTGACAGTTTACTGAAAATATATGATAATTATGTTTATATAGTTATTTGTAAATTTGTGAGTATAAAAATGAGTGATACAAGTATTCCTATGACATTAAATGGATACAATAAGCTGCAAGAAGAATTAAAAAATTTACGAAATGTTGAAAGACCAGCTATAATTAGTGCTATAGCTTCAGCTAGGGCATTAGGAGACTTGTCCGAAAATGCTGAGTATCATTCAGCTAAAGAAAAACAATCTATAATAGAATCAAGAATCACAGCATTAGAAAAAAAATTGAGTCAAGCTACAATAATAGATGTAAGTAATATAAAATCAGATGTAATAAAGTTTGGAGCTTCAGTTGAAATAGTAGATGATGATACAGATGTAATTTCAAAATTTCAAATAGTAGGCAGTGATGAAGCTGATATTAAATCAGGACTATTACCAATAACATCACCATTAGCTAGAGCATTAATAGGCAAAAAAGTTGATGATTCGATAGAAGTTAATACCCCTAGTGGAATAAAAAGTTATACAATATTATCAATTGAATATAAATAAAAGTATATAATACTAATGTAAAAATATATTAAATTATTATATATTTTTTATTTGTATTTAAAACAAAGCCTGTGTTAGTATTAATATGTTGTTTTAAAATTATTGATGTTAACACAGTGGTTGTCAAACACAAAACAATTCATAATAATTTTTTATCATAGATACTAAATAAAAGTTAATTAAAAACAATTTATTGTGGAATAATTTAGAATATTAAAACTATTAATCATTTTATTATGGAATATTCTAATATATTAAAAATACTGCTCTTTATACTTTTTATATTTTTTTATAACAAATGCAATATTATTATTTATAAATATTGATTTTATATACAATTAATTATGAATTAATATAAAGAATATTGGTTTGTGGGCTCTTCCTTAAATTAGGGTTATATTTTGCTCATTTTTGGCTTATATATAATACCTTATATTATTATTATGAGAACTATATCACTACAAATTATTACTAATATTTTATGTATAAAATATCTATATGTAAAAAGTATTAAAGTATGTTTAAAACTATTGTTATCTACATAATTTTTTTAGTACAAAGTATTTTTATTATGTAATATAATTTGCAATGTATTATTGATTGTGCGCCATGGTGTATCACTAATATAATTTAAAATCGATTAGTATAAAGTATTGCAAAAAACAACACTTTTGGAAATCACTTATTACATATATATCTTGCATATAACTATAATTTTAGTTACTTAGCATCGTTTTGATGCATGACATGTACATTATCATAAACACTATTATGCTTTTTCCTGAAGTATTTCTAAAAATATACATAATAATACATCACTAGTTGAAATAATATTTATAACTACACGTATAAATACGTACTTAGTATATTATATATACATAATATAACAAAAAATTATACTTTATAATTTCATTACATATCATTAACATTTTCAATACAAGCAATACACTCCAGATTGATAAATAAATTGATTATTTATTAGTATAAAATACTTGTATCTTCTCTTTACAATACTAATTCATATTTAATATATATTGAAATAAAATCTAATATAAATACTATATACTACTATCTCATTTATTTTTAAATTTAATATAGTATTTAATCTTTATCGTAAGTAACATTAACTATAACTCTATATCTTTTCTTATATTTATTTTCCCCATCTGACCAGCTTTCACCATCTGCACTAGTATTACTACCATCTAATATATTAAACTTACCAGTTGATAAGTTTCTAATTTTTTTTAGATTACAGCCAGTTACTTTTTCTATATGTTTAGCTCTATCCATAGCATCTTTTGTAGCTTCTCCAATTAATTGCAATTTTAAATCATCAAATTTACTATAAGAATATTTAATATTAGTAGTTACAAATACATTATCCTTTAGTAAATCAGCAATTTTACTTTGTAAAGAATTTAATATATCAACTTTATTAGTATCTACTACTAATGTTTTAGTTATTTTATATCTTATTTCAGGCATTTTACCATATTTCTTATTTTCATAATAATATGCATAATAATTATCTTGTATTTCAACACTATCTTCTTGTATTTCTTTTTTATCTATTCCATGTTCATTTAAAAATTTGCATATTACTTTCTCACTTCTCAGTAATTTTTCATTTAAATCATTTACATCATTACCATTCTCCGTAAACTTAAAACTCATAACAGCTCTATCAGAAGTAACAACTTTGTCAGCTAATCCATATACACTTATTACAGATTTGTTATTTTTTATTACTTGTATTAAATCATATCCTAAAATAGTAAAACAAGCAATTCCAAATAATCCAGTAATTTTACTTATAATATTCATATATATTTTCAATCCTACAACTTTTGTTTATTCTAACATAATTTAAGTAATAATTGTGTTAGAATAGTAACACTGCATAGATGGAACCACTAAAATTTATTATGAATACAAATGTCTTAGCAAAACGAATATTAATTAAAATATCTGGGGAATTCTTTTTAAGTAATAACAATGAAAAATTCAATAGTTTAAGTTTACAAAAACTATGTAATGATATAAAAAATGTTCTTAATAATGGAATTAATATATCATTAGTAATAGGTGGTGGAAATATTATTAGAGGTAGAGATTTTAATAATAATGAATTAATAAAAAGAGAAACAGCTGATAGTATCGGTATGTTATCTACTGTTATAAATGGTATAATAATTAGAGATGTACTTAAACATAATAATATAGATACTGAAATAGTATCATTATTAGACTTACCTTTTAATATTAAGAAATTAAATCCTTTTACTATAGATAAATTAGTAGAACAAAGCAAATTAATAATTTTTGTAGGGGGTTTGGGATTACCGTATTTTTCGACAGATACAATATCAGTAGTAGGGGCATCTCTATCACATTGTGATGCTATATTAAAAGCTACTAAGACTGATGGAGTATATGATAAAGATCCTAATATACATACTGATGCTGTACATTTAGATAATATAACTTACGATTACGCTATGCAAAATAATTTACAAGTAATGGATGATGCTGCTTTTTCATTGGCTAAACAATTAAAATTACCAATTTATATTTTTTCACTATTTGAAGATAATTGTTTCATAAATGCATTAAACAAAAGTATAAAAATATCTATAGTTAATTAAAATACTTGTTTTATCCCGTATAAATACTATTACTACTGTGCGGGATAATTTTATATTATAATTAATTAATAAGTATATATTATATGAGAATATGTATATTGTATTATATATGAACTATTATCTACACTTTTATTTACTAATTGGCTTTTTATCCCATAATATACACAGTAGAATACTACCAAGCAAAGCTGATATTATAGTTAATAATACTACTGAATTCCATCCATAGTGTTCCGCTAAGTATCCATTTCCTAAGCCTGCAATTGCGGTTCCAATGTAACACAGTGTGCCTGTAAACCCATTAGCTGAAGCTGCTATTTTTTTATCAACAAAATCAGTTGCAGAGACACTAACTACTATTACAGTCGCTGAAATTAAAAAACCTATTATTAACATACAAATCGAATTCAATATAAATGATTCTTTAGGAATGAATCTAAATATTATATTAACAATAGCTAATAAAAACATACTTACAGTTCCTACTGGTGCTCTTCTACCGTTAAATAGTTTATCTGATATATATCCAGCTGCTAATGCTCCTACTATACCGGAAATTTCAAACAAAGCCATTTGATACCCTATACCTGTATTAGAACTATTTCTATACTCTTTTAATAATGTTGGCCCCCAATTTAAAAAAGTCATTCTATTAATATATACAAAAAGTGCAGAAAATGATACACATAACACATTTTTATTTTTTATAACTAATTTTATAGTTTCTATTAATGATAATTTATTATTTTCTATTTGATTATTATTTGAAGTTGCAGGTGTTGTTTTATTATTTGCTTCTGGAGATTTATGATTATTATTTGATGCATTATTATTTTTTTCTATATTTGTTAAACTAGGATTATCAATTATTCTGTTAAATATAAATATAGCTAATAATATTGCTACAATACCAGGCAAGTAAAATATAGCTTTCCATCCGTAATATAATAAAATTACTGGAAAATAAAAAGTAATTAAAGCAGTACTTATATGAGAAGCCATAGTCCATACAGACCACACTCTACCCATTTCATTGACGCTATACCAGTGCTTCATAAGTTTTACACAAGGAGGAGCACCAGTAGCTTGAATTAATTGGTTCATTAAATACAATATGGCAATAATTGAAAATACTGAAGAAATACCTATTAATATATTTAAAATTCCTGATATTAATAGCCCCATTGCCATTACATATCTAGGACTATACTTATCTCCCAATAATCCAAATAAAAATTTACCTAAGCCATATAATAATCCGCCAATAGATATTAATAATCCTATATCTACTTTATTAATATTTAATTCTGAACAAATAAAAGGTATAGCTAGTGAAAAGTTTTGTCTTACGAGATAGAAAGCACCGTAACCAATCATTATTGAATATAAAGTCCTTCTTCTCCAGTATTTAAATTGTTTACTATTCTGTAAATTTGTATTATTGGACACTGATTTTATTTGCTTAATACAATTATAATTATTTTAGCATTTTTATGCATATCATCTACTTGCAAATATATAATAAAAATAAACAATATACCAATTACTAAAAAAATAATGATCAAACAATGAAATATAAAAAAACGATAAAAAAACAGAATGGTGGGCCCGGTAGGACTCGAACCTACGACCGCCCGATTATGAGTCGGAAGCTCTAACCAACTGAGCTACAAGCCCATCCACACTCTCATTATATCAATCAAGTGTATTGTGAGTCAAGCATATTTTTATAATTATTTTTTTATATTGCTTTGGAAGTTGATATTATAAAAATTATTGCTTTAAAATACTAATAACAATAATATACGGCATAAATATGGCAATACAACTAGATAGTAGAGAAGTTAAATTAGGAGATATATTTATAGCAATAAAAGGACAAAATAATGATGGTAATAAATATGCTCTAGATGCTTTACAAAATGGAGCATCTTTAGTAGTAGTTGATGATACTAATTACATTACTGCCAGTAGTAATAAAATATTATATGTTAAATCTTCAATAGAAGCTCTTAAATATCTAGGTAAATATTATTTAGACAATTCAAATATAAAAACACTTATAGGAATTACTGGAAGTTGTGGTAAAACTACTACTAGAACTTGGGTTAATTATATATTATCTAAAAGTTTTGAAACCTGTGCCTCAATTAGAAATTATAATACCATGCTGGGATTACCAATATGTTTGAGTAATATACAGCCTACTACTCAGGTAGGAATCTTTGAATTAGGTACTAACAATATTGGGGAAATAAATGAATTATCAACATATTTAAATCCTAATATTGGAATAATTACTAATATATATGAGTCTCATATTGGTAAATTTAAAAACATAGAAGAATTAGCCAATGAAAAAATATCAATAATAAATGGCATTAGAAATAACGGATTATTACTGTACGATGGAGATTGTCAATTTTGTAATTTAATAATAGAAAAATGTAAAATGAAAAATATAACCCCGATATCTATAGGTTTTAGTAATAATTGTCATTATAAAGTACAATATAATACTAATCTAGTACAAGTAAATAACATTAAATATAGTATAGGAACTATAGGGAAACATTATGCTTACATTAGTGCTATAGTAATAGCATTAATAGAAAATCTTGGATTAGATATTAATTATTATTTAAAATACTTTAAAGATCTGAAACCATTGAATGGTAGGGGTATATATAAAGAATATAAATATAATAATAAGCAATTTATATTGGTAGATGATACTTATAACGCAAGTCCGTCTTCAATGAACGCTAGTTTGGAAATATTACAACAATTTAATAATAGTAAAATAATAGTAATAGGAGAAATGTTAGAGTTAGGAAATTATAGTGAATATTATCATAATAAATTAGCAGAGACTTTAAATAATATAGAGAATACTAAAATATACTTCATAGGTAATAGGAATCTACATGAAATCATTAATAAATATAATAAAATAGAATGTTATGAAGAGTTAGATGAAAATATAATAAAAAATATATTAAATAATATTGAAAATAATAATATACTTTTCCTAAAAGGCTCACGAGGAATTAAATTAGAAAAAATTTTAGAATATGTAAAACTACACTAAATGAAAATAACACTATAGTAACAATTATTTTTTATATATTATTTAATATGTTATGAACATAATAACAAACTGTGTTTAATAGAATGAAAAGTTAGTTTACAATTTAAATGAATAGTACGTTTATGTGATATTTATGCATCCTACAATATTAGTATATAAAAATGATTTACCCAAAGAGTTTTTAGACAATGTACGAGAAGTAGCTATAGATACTGAAACTATGGGTTTATGTCCTCATAGGGATCGATTATGTTTAGCTCAGTTCTGTACAGGAAATAATGTTAGTTACATAGTACAATTTGATAATTATACTTCATCGGAAAATATTAAAAGTATATTACAGAATAAAAATATAGTAAAAATATTTCATTATGCTAGATTTGACATAATGATGTTATATAAATATCTAGGAGTAATGACTAATAATATATATTGTACTAAAATAGCTTCAAAATTAGTTAGAACTTATACAGATAAGCATTCCTTGAAAGATCTATGCAATGCATTATTATCAATAGAAATATCCAAGAAAGAAACTTGTACTGATTGGGGCAGTAGTGAATTAAGTAGAGAACAATTATTGTACGCTGCCACTGATGTTTTATATTTACATCAATTAAAAAATAAATTAGATATATTATTAAAACGAGAAAATAGAATGGAAATGGCTAAAGCCTGTTTTGAATATTTGCCCACTAGAGTATTATTTGACTTAATGATAGATGGTAATTACGACATATTTGCTCACCACTAATATTATTTCAGATGGTTGTATTAAGTAATTACCATTAGAATAGTATTTCTTATAAATGTGAATAGTTGATATTATTTACTCAATATAAAACTGTTCTTAAGAAATACCATATAATATATACTGGTAATGTGTTAATATAATAAATTTTTATTAAAATTAACAGACAAAAAGTTATATTGCAATAATAATACTGCTTTATTATTGCCTTATCTATCGTCTTTATAACAATATTTCTCATTATTTTTATTTAGATAGGAAAGAATTACTTGATTATTAAAGAACTAGCATTTAACCGATTATTATATCTCGAAAATATGAGTAATGAAGACGCTATATTATTTTTGCACTAAAAGATGAAAGGCGTAAAACATGGCGCTTAATATTATCATTACTACAAACATTAGTAGTAGAACATAGATTCCTAGAATACAGTTCAAGAATATGATAAATTTATTTCGCGAATCACCAGAATTCCTAAAAGGACAAACAGAAATGCAGCAAGAACCAATAGACATAAATATAGATTTTAATAAAAACAAGAATAGTAATTTGTTTTATATATTTATTATATAGTCATTTCCCATTGTCTGGAATTTTTTTCTTCTGTTTTTTATTCTTTCAGTTATAGTTATTAATTTTGCTTTATTTAAATATTTTATTATAGCGTTTTTCACTGATTCTATTGCTAATGATTTATTCCTATGAGCTCCTCCTAACGGTTCCTTTATTATTTCATCTATTACTTTTAATTCAAACAATTGCTTGGCTGTTATGTGTTGTATAGCGGCTGCTACAGATGCTTTACTATCATCTTTCCATAATATAGAAGCACATCCTTCAGGAGATATTACTGCATATATAGAATACTCTAACATTAATACATAATCAGCAGTAGCCATAGCTACAGCTCCTCCTGATCCTCCTTCCCCTATAACAATACTTATTATTGGACTTCTAATACTAAATGATTTCTCAATACATCTAGCTATTGATTCTGCTTGGCCTCTTTCTTCTGATTCCAATCCTGGGTAAGCTCCTGATGTGTCTATAATATTTATTACTGGTAAATTAAATCTATCTGCCAAATCAAATAATCTCAATACTTTACGATAACCTTCTGGCATTGGCATACCGAAATTATGTTCTATTCTAGATTCTGTGTCTGATCCTTTCTCTTGTCCTATTATTATACATTTCTTATCATCAATAGTGGCAAATCCACCAATTATTGCTCTATCATCTCCGAATAATCTATCGCCTGACAGTTCTATAAACTCATTACAGAAACCATTTAGATAATCTGAAAACTTAGGTCTTTCAGGCAATCTTGCTACTTGAACAATATCCCAAGGAGTTAATTTATTATATATTTGCTTTAGTAATTTATCTATTTTTTCTTGCAATTTAGATATTATAGAAGCAACATTAATATCATTCAATTGAGCTGAAGCTCTCAAATCTAATAATTGCTTTTCTAAAGATACTACTGATTTTTCAAAATCTAACAATTGAGTTTACTAAAGTGGAGGCCGGAACCGGAGTTGAACCGATCTAAAAGGTTTTGCAGACCTCTGCATGGCCGCTCTGCCATCCGGCCGAATCCTTCACTATAATTATATGTTACAATGACTAATAATATAATGCAAGTTTTATTTTCATTGGACAACTTGGAATGTTTAGTCTTAATGCTTCAACAATAGCTTTTTCAATAGGGAATTTTAATATTTACTGGTACGGCATATTATTTGCTTTTTCATTATTAATAGGATGGTATATATCAAATAATATAGTTAAAAGATTGAATATTCTAGGATATTCTAAACTGAGTTTAAATGAATTTGATTCATTTTTATTCTTCGGACTAATAATAGTAATAGTATTTTCAAGATTAGGACATGTATTATTTTATGAATTTCAATATTATATACATAATCCTATTGAAATATTAAATATAAGAAAAGGTGGATTAGCATTTCACGGAGGATTAATAGGATTAATGGTGCATACCTATATGTACTGCAAAAAGAAAAATATATCTTGGTTATTATTACTAGATATATTAAGTATTTCTGCAGCAGCAGGATTAATTACTGGAAGATTAGCCAATTTTTTCAATCAAGAACTGGTAGGAAAAGTATGGGCTAGTGAATACGGAGTAATATTTCCATTAGTAGATACATTTCCTAGATATCCTACTCAATTATACGAAGCATTAACGGAAGGATTATTAGCCTTTATTATACAAGTAATTTATTTAAATAGAAATGGCTGGATATCATTCGGAACTGGAAAATATTCAGTAATATTTGGAATAGTTTACTCTACTTCAAGATTCATTATAGAATTCTATAAAGATGTAGAAGAGATCTTTATTACTAATAATTTATTACTGACAGTTGGACAAATACTCTGCATATTAATGTTTATAGTAAGTTTAATAATTTATTGGTTAAGTAGTAAAAAAGTAACAATCACTAAATAGTAATAATATATTTATGGACAAATCTATAGATTTATTTACTACTATAGTGTACAAAACTAAGGAAATAATTTATTACTGACAGTTGGACAAATAATCTGTATATTAATAGCTAATTTAGTAAATACTAATATAGAAAAACAAATTGCAAATATCATTCATCATCAAAACGACCATAGTAAAAATATCTCCTGTATTATACTTAAGAAAATACAGGTATATTCTTCCCTATGTCATTATAACCACTTATTTATTGATTTTCATCTTCACTATCCAATATAACTTTCTTAGGATTTGGGATAAATTTTGGTTGCAATAAAGATTTATTATTCTTATTATTGCTTTCGTATCTAATGGCTCCATTAATTGTTTGTTTTTTATTGTGAATTTCTATAGTGATTGCTTTTTTATTCATGTTAGTATTATTCCTTAATTTTTTTGCATTACTTAGTTCTCTATCTCTGCTTCTTTCCCTATTGTCTATGTTACTATCACTATTTTTCTTCCTGTTTTCTACAACATTATTATATTTACTTTTCCATAAATGTACTGAGTTGTGTAAAACGCTATTATCATTCTTTAATTTTATGTTTTCCTTGCTTAATGTTTGGTATTTATTAGTAAGAGTTTGACGAATACCTTTTTCGTTTTCTAAACAACACATAAATTGCTGTTGTCTCTTAATTTCTAATACGTGTTCCTTATTATAGGAAGAGACACTATTTATTTTGTTAAATACTTTATTTATATTGTTTTTTAGGCTATTAAGATTATTAATTGTTTTATTATTCCTAGCATTTATTAATTGATTTAATTTATTAAATTTGTTATCCAATTCGTTATTATTACTATCAAATAAACTAAATTTTATATTAATATTCCTTAATACATCTTTTACTGGTACAGAGCTATTAATATTATCAATATCACTATTTTCAAGTAATTGAATTTTATTTACATCATTGTTTGCAATATTGTTAGCAGATTGTAAAATAATATCATTATTAATAGGTAGTACAGTATCCTTATTAATATTAAATTGTGGAATACTCGTTAGTGTGTTTTGGTTATTGGATTCCAATAAAATATTAATTTTTTCTTGGAAGTATCTTATTGTTTCATTATGATCTGCTGTGTTTTTTAATTGAGCATTACTAGTTTCATTTATTTTATAAAGAAAGTTATTAAGATTTTGTATAGTATTGTCAATTTCTATTTGTTTTTTATTAATATTTTGGAATTCATTCTTAGTGTCACGTTTCAAATTGAAGTATGGCTTATAAAGTGAATTATTTATATTAGTATTTAATTGAATTAATTGATTTTTCATAGTACTATTTTGTAATTTACTTATTGATCTACCAATTGATGGTCCATAATTCAGTTCTGGAAAATTTAAGTTAATATTCCTATTGTTTGATATATATTGTTCTATATTAGCCTTATTATCCGATAATGTTTCAGTGCTAGATTTTTGAGTAATCATTTCATTATTAAAAGTACTCTGAAACTTGCTATGGTTGATCCTACTTGTTAGATTATCAAGGGCTGTATTGATTTGATTTTGCTCTACTTCTGAAGTACCAAGCTTTTTACTTATGTCTATTATTTCATTAGATGTCTTATCTAATGACGTCATTATAATATTTTGATTATCCTTTATTAATTTTAACAGTTCTTGTATTCTACTATTCTTTTCATTAAAATTCAAGGATACTTCTTGTACTTGTTGGTTCATCTTAGCCAATAAGTCCTGTAATGTCTTATCAGTTCGTTGTGCATTTTGTTGGATTAGATGAATATTATTGTTAGTAGTTTTGATACTTATTGGTTCTTGTTGTGTATTATTATTAGTACTTTGTATAGTAGTAAATTGGTTATTAACTGTATTAATTTTTTCATTTAATTTTGGCTCATTATTATTATTTATAGTTTCAATTGTATTTGGTATTAATGTATTATTATTTCCATTATTATTTATTATGTTATTTTTACTGAAACTTATTTCATCAAAAATATCTGGCTCATCACTAGCATATAAATTACTACTAGCCATTAATGCAATGGATATGGCACAGCGTAAACTTTTATCAATATTTTGCATAAACCCCCCTATTATTTCTATTAAAAAATTAAGCATGTTAAAATATTTAAAATAATAATATTCAGAGATATTTTGAGAATATCAAAACAATGAAAAAATCCCCCTTAAATCTATTTTAAATTGTATTAGGTTAACATGTCATTAACATTTTATTATAATTACATAATTGAATGCAATGCAAAAAGTATTGTTATATACTTGTCTATTATAAGTAATTGATAAATATTAGATTCGAATTTATTTTGTAAATTAATATGTATTATAGTTCAATAATTATTATTCGTAAGAATATAATAAAAAAATTTGATATAAAAGAAATAAAGTGCAAAGTGTACTATAAACAACAATGCACTGATCTTATTGACTAAAAATTAATCAAGACTATCGTTCTCTGAGTAACTTTCATTACTACTCACTGAATCTGAACTAACATTCTATTGATTTTCGTTCTCTATATTGCTTTTTCCCTGAAAAGAGTAGAGTACAGTAGGATTAAAGTGCTTAAGAGTTATCATATTGTTATTAGCGCCTTGTTTATTTGCTATTTTGTTAGACTTTCTTTCTGTTTCTAGTTCTTTTGCTTTGGGTCTTTCTATCTGAGAATTATTTATAGTTTCTCCAGTATTTTTTTGGAAGTAATTGATGTTATTTCCTTGACTATTGAATTTAATGTTTGTGTCCCTACTATATTCATCTTTATTTCTTATATAATCACGTTTGATTTTATCATTTTGTCTAACATCATTTCTATAGTTTATTTGCTTCGGTGTTCCTTTGTTGTTTCTAATTTTTTCTTTATTCCCTGTTCTGCTATTGTATTCATTATTGTTTGGGAAATAATTGATTGTATTTTCTTGATTATTTGATTTAGTTTTTTTGTACCTATTATATTTATCTTTATTGCTTTTATTACTAATTGGCTTCCAAATGTTTATTACCCTTTGCGATTTCTGATTGTTCTTGGCACCTTTTTCATTGTTTCGTTTTCCCTGTTCTATTTCTTTTTCTCTACTTCTTTCTCTATTAGAATTATTGAGGTTTAATACTTCCCTGATGCTCTCTGGTGCTGCACCACTTTTTTTGAGCTCCCCTACCAAACGCTGGTTTTGACTCCTTAAATAATTAATTTTGTCTTGTTGATCCTCAATTATCTTGTTCTTAGTTTTTAAAATGCCATATGCTTTCTGCATGTTTAGTCGACGTGTCTCTAATGTGCTGATTTCACTTAATTTCTGTCCAGTTTCATATTTGTGTACTATGTTTATTCTATTAGTAATATTATGGTTATTATTTAATACAATTTGTACATTACTATCAATATCATTTATTGTATCATTTACTGCCTTTTGGAACGCTGGATATTCCTGTAGTAATGCTTTATTAATAGTAATAAAATTTAGTAATTTCTTCCTAATATTAATCAGAACATCTTTTGTTGTCTCATTAACATTTCTTAATTTATTAATCAACTTTTCTAATACATTAAGCTTATATTCTAATGTACTAATATCAGCTTCTTCACTTAATGGTTTATCCTCCTGAATTGCCAATTCATTATTAGATTTACTATTATTTTCTGATTTTGTGTAATTCAATTTGTTATTAGATTGATTTTTATGTTCTTGTAGCATAATATAGTCTGAATCAAAATCCAGTGTTGCAACCTCCATTTTATATGGTATACTATTGTTGTTAAAGTTTAAATTTGCTTTTAATGCACAAGTACATGCATCATAATATTTATTAAGATTATTAGTATATAAAGCACTCTTTGCTAATTTATTAATGTTAGTATTAGCGTATTTTAATTGATTATTTAATATCTGTAATTTGCTTGACATTTCCGTAATATTGACTAAGTTTTGATTAATCATATCTTTAAATGTTTTAAAATTTCCTGATAAACGCTCACTTTTATTATTTAAAGCATATAATATTTCATATATTGTACTATTTTTATCATTTATATTGTTCAATAAATTGCTAATTGAAGCATATTGAACAGCACTTGTAGGCATATCAATTGCTAACTCATTATAATCCTTTATATTTATCTTCTGAAATACATCCTTTATTTCACTAGTATAAGTTGGTTTTTTAATATCTTTAATAATTTCTTTAAATTCAAGCCGTGCAAGAGTGCTATTAAATCGGGTTTCATAATGAGACATGCTATACCCATGATTACCATGTGACCATACACTTGATGAGGCGAAAGTATTTATAGCATTTACTTCTCCAATTTTTTGAGATATTTCTAATATGTCAGTTTCCAATTTCTTTAACTGTTTTTTTGATTTATCTTGCATAGCGTCACATCTCATTACGTATTGCGTAAATGACTTAAAAATCCCGTTTAAATTTTTTGCTAATTGAGACGTTATTTCCTCGAATTTACCAAATATAACTTTCAATTTTTGTTCATCTTTTATTGTTGGTTCCCAATTATTTATTAAATGCTTAGTAGATAATTTCTTAGTAGTATCATTTTGTGCTAAATCATTAGTATTATTTCCTAATGGATTATTCTTATCCATTGCATTAATGGAACTGCTTACTATAGCTATTGATAGTAGTATTTTATTAAGATATTTCATAAAACTCCTCCTATTCGTAATAAAGTTAAACATAAAATGTCATTTATAATAATAAATTATATTAAGATATAGTTAATGTCAATACTATTTATTACATTTTTATAAAAAAATTATAGTTCATCAAATACTAAATAATTTACTATTATGTTAAGGCAATATTATACTTTAAGATATACACATATGTTACAAATAATATTTTGTCCCATAATTTGCACTTGACCCCAATACATATCTATGTTATCCTGTTAGCAGATGGTAGCAGAGAGTGCTAATTTATAAAAGGATAAATATTATGTCAAAAGTTATAGGTATAGATTTAGGTACAACTAATTCATGTGTTGCAATAATGGATGGTCAAAGTGGTAAAGTAATAGAGAATTTAGAAGGTAGAAGAACAACTCCATCAATAGTTGCTTTTACTAAAGATGGTGAAAGATTAGTGGGAGAACCTGCAAAACGCCAAGCAGTAACTAATCACGATAATACAATATTCGCAGTAAAAAGATTGATAGGAAGAAAATTTAACGATCCTATGGTACAGAAAGACAAAGGATTAGTCCCTTATAGTATTGTTAATTCATCAGCTGGTGATGCTTGGGTGAATGCTGGAGGTAAAGACTATAGTCCTAGTCAAGTAAGTGCTTTCATATTAATGAAAATGAAAGAAATAGCTGAAGCCCATCTTGGAGAAAAGGTAAGCAAAGCTGTAATAACTGTTCCAGCTTACTTTAATGATTCTCAAAGACAAGCTACTAAAGATGCAGGTCGTATAGCTGGTTTGGAAGTATTAAGAATAATAAATGAGCCAACAGCTGCTGCCTTGGCTTATGGTATGGATAAAAAAAGTAATGGATCAATAGCTGTTTACGATTTGGGTGGAGGTACTTTCGATGTATCTATACTTGAATTAGGGGATGGAGTATTTGAAGTAAAAGCTACTAATGGTGATACTTTCCTCGGTGGTGAAGATTTCGATAATAGAATTATTGAATACTTAGCAGAGGAATTTAAAAAGGATACTGGCATAGATATAAAGAAAGATGCTATGGCCCTACAGAGATTAAAAGAAGCTGCTGAAAAAGCTAAAATAGAATTATCTTCTTCTTTACAAACTGAAATAAACTTACCATTCTTAACAGCTGACGCTTCTGGTCCTAAACATTTAAATGTAAAGTTGACTAGAGCTAAATTTGAATCATTAGTAGATGATTTAATTAAAAGAACAATAGAACCATGTAAAGTAGCATTAAAAGATGCTGGATTAACTACAAGTGATATAAAAGACGTAATACTAGTAGGTGGTATGAGCAGAATGCCTAAAGTAATAGAGACTGTTAAACAATTCTTCGGTAAGGACCCTAATAGGGGAGTAAATCCTGATGAAGTAGTAGCTTTAGGAGCAGCTATTCAGGGAGGAGTATTACAAGGAGATGTAAAGGATGTATTATTACTTGACGTAACTCCATTATCATTAGGTATTGAAACACTCGGGGGTATATTTACTAGATTAATTGATAAGAATACTACAATTCCTACCAAGAAGAGTCAAGTATTCTCAACTGCTGAAGATAATCAAAGTGCAGTAACTATAAAAGTTTATCAAGGAGAAAGAGAACTAGCAGCTCAGAATAAATTATTGGGGGAATTTGATTTATTAGGAATACCACCGGCTCGTAGGGGAGTACCTCAAATAGAAGTAACTTTTGACATTGATGCTAATGGTATAGTTAATGTTTCAGCAAAGGATAAAGCTACTGGCAAAGAACAGAATATTAGAATTCAATCTTCAGGAGGATTATCAGAAGCTGATATACAGCAAATGTTGAGAGATGCTGAAAGTAATGCTGAAGAAGATAAAAAGAGAAAAGAATTAATAGAGCAGAAAAATAAAGCAGAATCTTTGATTAATACTACTGAACAAGGATTGAAAGATTACGGAGAAAAATTATCCACTGATGATAAAAGTAAAATAGAAAGTGATTTAAATGCATTAAAAGAAGCTATAACAACAGATAACGTAGATGATATAAAAAACAAAATTGATACACTAACACAATCATCAATGAAAATAGGAGAAATAATGTATAAAGAAGCTCAAAATAATAATAATCAAAACCCACAAGATAATAATAATCCAGAACAACCAAAGTAATATAAAAATAATAGGGAATCAAATCCCTATTTTTCCTTGGAATATATTACTGTGAGACTTCATCTATATACAAATCACTAGTTATTACATCAAAGTCGTCAGTCTTTGTAGGATATTCGTGTTCAATGACTTTTGGGAATATTTTTTCTGTTTTTAAACGATTCTGATAATATTCATTACGAGACATTAGACTTTTCTTGCGCAGACTCTTACTTCTTTTTGTCTTTTTTATATATTTCAACTCTTTGTAATTAGTATAATAATAATTATACATATGTATTTGACTATTAAGTAATACATCCTCAATATAATCTGCAGTAGATTTTAATTGTTCGTCTAATATATTTTTATTGTAATCTATACACCTAATATAATTTTTTAGTTCATATAAATTATCTTTCATTTTATTTAGATTATTATAAAATGGAAATATTATATTTCCGAGTATAGAATTTTCTAATTCTTCTTTTATATTTTTATTATCTTTTGATTTGTCAAGCTCAGAAATGGTTTTATACATTGAGTCCAATGCATTCCACGATAGTGTTAGTATTCTATTGCCTAAATATTTAAATAGTTGTACTAAATAAATATTTTGTTCTAAACAGTTTGGATCATTGAATATTTTGAAATCTGCATCTTTAATTTCTGAATCAAGGCGTTTTAAGAAATTACTAAAAACAATAATTCTCTTATTAATTAATTCATCGTGAACGAAAAAGAAAGAATCATACTCTTTTTGCTTGAGAATTATACCACCAGAAATGTTCCTAAGGCTATTTGCCCAATCATTTAATGCATTCTTAGATTTTGTATAACTATATTTCTTATATTGCATTTGCGAACCATAAATTAAGGAATATGCAATTTTATTACAAATTGTTGCAAAATCTATAATACAATCTATTACAGCAAAAGCATCATTATTTTTACAAAACTTTATAATACCATCTATTGTGTATTCTCTAGGTATATGGTGAGAATATTTTTCATAAAAGCTTTTTGCACAAACTGTTTTAGATTTGATTAATGGAGCAACACACATGTTATTATATCTCTCATCTGTATTAACTGTTACATTTGTTGTATTATTAACCTCCATAGAGTGACAATTTATGTTTGTACCTCCCCCCCCCCAATATTATTAATGAGGTTGTTAAAAATTTTAAGTATTTCATGGGCCACCTATAACTTAATTACTTAACAATTAATATTCTAATATATTTTATAATATCCGTCAAGTACCATGCGAATTCTTTTTATTAAAAAAGTATAAATTAGCAATTATTTTC
>CAMJRB010000003.1 GCA_946408175.1 uncultured Holosporaceae bacterium | reverse complement strand
GTATAATAAGAGCGGGAATAAATTTTTAAAAAACAAGAATAAAATTTTGCATTCAATTTAGTAATATTTGACAGAATATAATCAAATTGTTAAATTAATTACATAATTTCTTAAATAATATTAGTAATAACCTGCATAATACTGTAATAAATATCGAATAGCAAAAATTGTGTCATTTGGGGATTAAAAGATTAGGAAATAGGTAACAGTATTTTGATATATAGTATAAGATTGTTATAAAGATTCAATAATTACAATTCAATTTAATTTATATAATATAAATATCCATAAGAATCTAAGCAGTTATTCTAATATTTTGAAAATAAATATTGATATGTACTATAAGAATTATATAAAGACATTTGATAACATTATATCTGATACTAAACCTAATCTTATTAAAAATTATTATTAGCAATATACTGTCAAAATAATAAATGAATAAACAAATTTACTGCAATATTATATTAAATACCTGCATAAATTATACTAGTAATATAACACTTTTTACAGTGTAACAAAATCTATAAATAAAAACACTAAAAATTACAAGACAAATAAAATAAAACGAATAACAACAGACATAATTTGGTGCGCTCTGAGGGAGTTGAACCCACGACCCACAACTTAGAAGGCTGTTGCTCTATCCAACTGAGCTAAGAGCGCCATCAATATTATTCTAACATGCACCAAGCATAGTGTCAAGCCTTATGTAATATAAATACAAAACTATCTAATATTTGCATAAATCACAATGATAGTATGTTATGATATTTGCACAAAGATAAAAATCAAATCTGAATTAAATATCACAATATTTTAATTTTTATTTATAATATAGTACTTTAAAAGTTACTATATATTATTTTTAAATCTTTTGCAAATTATATACAATTCTGTGGATTGTTTACGGCTTGATTCAGGTTTAAAATTACAAACTTGTTTAAAATTTTGTTTAATTTCATTACTAATTTCATTAAAAGCACCACCTTGAAATACTTTAGCTACTAGTGACCCGTTAACATTTAATACTAGTTTGGCAAATTCATATACATGTTCTAATATATCTATAATTCTAAGATGATCTACTGTCTTAATACCACAAGTATTAGGGGCCATATCACTTAGTATAACATCAACTTTATTATTATTTAACTTTTCTTTAATTTGCTCTAGACAATTTTTATCCAAAAAATTTCCTTGTATGAAATCAACATTTGGTATAGAAGCCATGGGCAATAAATCAACTGCAATGATTTTTTTGCACATGTGAGCGATCACTTGAGACCATCCTCCAGGAGCTGCTCCTAAGTCAATTACTATGGAATGTTTATTTATAATTTTATATTTATTTTGTATTTCCAATATTTTAAAAGCAGCTCTAGACCTATATCCTTCCTGCTTGGCTTTTATAACATATTGATCATTTAGTTGTCTATTAAGCCAGTTTCTTGAGGATACTTTTAAATGTTTGTTAATTACATGTTCTTTTGGCATTTTTATATAATTTATGTAATATTCAACTTTATTATACTAAATAATTATATCTTAAAATTTATAATCTCGCTAATAAATTATTATATTTTTTTATTTTTGCTTTATTATTACATGTATTAAGTAATAATGCAGTATGATTTTTTAAATTTAAAAATAAATGATCATTACTTTTATTTAAAAATTCTTCACGAAAATGTTTATTATCCAAAATATTTTCAATAATTGCACTCATTAATATTTGTTGTTTATTATTAGATTCTAAGACAGAAATATTAATATAATTTTCTATTTGATTAAGTATATTTGCTTTAAATATACTGTTTGCTTCATTAGATTCTACGAATATCTTTAATAAAATTTCTTGAAAAATTAATTGTTGATTAAAATACATTCGTAATATATTTTTTGTATTCATATTAATTGGACAAGATTTTAACAAATACTTATTATTAATTTTATTTAAATTAGGATTTATTAGAGTAAATTTTATTTTAATATATTTATTTTTTTCTAAAAAATTATTGATTTCATTAGAATACTTTATTTTTTGCTTTATTCTAATATTAGAAACAGTATTACTTGCTAATTGAAATAAATCTATTTCATTAATGTTTTGATTATAAAATAAATCATATTTTTCAAATATAGAAAAATTATTAATAATTTTAATTTTATTTATTATTAATGGAATTAATATATAATCAACTAATGCAGTTCTTCCAACATTATAATAAGCTTCCTTAGTATCATATTCATTAGGAATATTTTCTAAATTAGTAAATTTTATTATAAAATTATCACAATATTCTTTAGGATTTTTTATTATATTTTTCTTAATTTTCTTTTTAATATTACTAAAAATATTATGATCTTTACTCTTACCTAATGAAAACAAAATAATTACAATTAGTAACATAGTAAAAAAATCACCAATACTCTTGGAATACAATGCACTATACAAACTATTACTGTGCATAATACTATTATTTTTATCGGAATTCTTACTAATTAAATTTTTATTACTAAATCTAAAGGAACCAGTACTCCTCACAATACTCGTATGAGAACCATGGGAACGTCCACCACCTCTGCCTCCTCCACCATGGCCTCCTTTTGGAAAACTTATAGAGCAAAAAATAAATAATAATATCAAAACTTTTATTAATAAATATTTCTTATGCGACATACTAATTTATTTGTTTTAGTTATATTAAAATACTATACTATAAATTAAAAATTGTCTAATAAAATATTTTTAATTGATATTATTTGTTTTAAATATTATGTATATAATCAATAGATTATTTTAATTTCCTATTTAAAATATATTCATCTTTTTTAGAAATTTTAATAAAAACTTTTTTGAATTTTTCATTGTTCTCTATATTTTCAATAATAGCCTCGATTAATAATTTCTCTTTTTTAGTAATTAAATTATTATTTATTGTATGAATAATATCATTCCTAATAAATTCATTATTGTCTCCCTCATTTAAAAATATTTCTAATATAATATCTTTTAATATACATTTTTGATTAAAATACATTATTAAAAAGGCTTCATTACTATTATTGAATAGATAATTATTTAATAAATTAAATTTTTTATTTGTGGGGAAATATATATTAAATTTTGTATATTGATGTAAATTGTTTAGATATATTAATATTTCATTAATATTATCTTTAGATAAGTTATAAGTTGTTAGTTTATTTAAATTTAATCCAATTATATTTCGTTTATAAATTAGTTTATATTTTTTAAAAACATTCATATTTTCAATAATTTTTATCTTTTGTAATATTATAGGTAATAATATATTTTTAAATAAATTGACATCATTTTTATTATCTAATAAATTTAAGAATTCTTTAATTTCTAAACTACTTGGAATACTATCCAATTGGTCTCGAAATTTTAAAATAAATTCATTACAGTATTCAGTAATATTTGTGTTTATTTTTTGTATTTTTTTATATTCATTGTATACCTTTTCTAAAGCTACAAATATTCCAATTATTAAAAATGAAGTCAATGTCCAAATAAAATAATCACTAGGATTATAGTATAAACGGGAGCTGAGACGTCTACCTCTACTTATAATTTGTTTAGTATTAAAATCATAATTCACAATAAATTCAAAAATAAAAAATAATAATCCTACAACTAAAGAAGTTAATATTGCAGGCAATCCTTTTTTATATAGTGAAGGTTGTGTCTTACAAATATTTATCATATCTTTACAAATTAAAAATATTTTTCTGAAAAGTAACATATTTTATTTAGAGTAATTACAGAATTTATAATATATATTATATTGTATTTATAGTAAATTACTAGATAAATTTATTACATTATTATCTAATAATATATCAACTTGCTTGTAATGTTGTAATGTATTTATTATATTGTTCAAATAATTTTCAATATTATCAATTGAAATTTGTACACTATTTATACTTACAGGTATTGTATTGTTATGCCAATCAGGGGAAATTATTTCCAAATTAATAGCTGCAGTATCATTCAATATTCTGTTATTCTTCAATATTAATGCTTGAGTAATTAAATTAGTTTCCTTACCGTTTAATATACTACTTTTATTATTTACTTTATTTAAACAATACTTTTTTATATTTATTGTATTGTTTCTCATTTCTATCCTATCACAATGAGTTTTTATAACTAAACTATTATTAATATTAGTTTCTAATAAAGTATTATCTGATATTAGATATGTAGCATCATTTTTATAATTTTTTTCTAAATATTCAATTATTTGTTGAAATTTTTTAAAATGTAGTAAATCTAATTTTTCAGTAATTTTTAATATATCCTCATATGTTTTTTTATATTTTTTATTAAAATATCTATAAAATATATCTTTAAATAAGTTATAAATATTATCTTCTTCATACGCTTTATTTGTATGAAGTCCAAGAATGTTATTAAAATAAAATTTATTAGGTTCATATAATAAATTCCTTATGTCGCTACTACTTAGTAGTACTAAATTATTATTAATTTCTGGAAGTTTAATATTATCACTTTGGCAATTTTGCATATTACTTAAATTTAAATTATAAGTATTATGTAATAAATTATATTGCTTATTTACTTCTAATTTATTTAAAAGACTACTCTTAATTGCTGGTTTACCATTAACTACAGATGAGTATAAACAATATAACTTTCTACTATTATTTAGTATATAATTAAAAATATTATCTATATTCTCCTTATTAAATAAATTATGTTTTAATTGCCAAGTTTCATTATTCATTGATAAACAAAAAACAACATCACTAGTATTTATGGCAGTTAAATTTTGTAAATCACAAATTGTAATATTACTATTATTACCTTTAATATTATCTAAAAATGATAATAATTTAGTTATTTTTATTAAATTTTTATTGTTAATATCATTAAAATAATATGCTACTTTATTTTTAAATAATGAAGAAGTTTTATAATAATTCTTAGTATATTGCGCATAATTATTATATTCAATTTCTTCTAAACTTAATCTAGTTGTAATTAAATTTAATATTTTTTCATTATTGGATATAATTGTAATATTTTGATTACTATTATCTTTTATAGACTCCATTACATAATTTATTTCATTATATTCATTGTAACACTGTATTATATTAATAATATTATTTGCATTAGTTTTCTTGGATACTAAATGATTGTTTATACGTTTTATGTCACTTTTATTTAAATCTTTAAGAATTTTTGGATAATAATCTAAAATAATTTTCAATAATTTATTTAATTGTTCTAAATATTCAGAATTCGTATTTATATTAATTCCAGCATTTTTACTTAGAAAATCTAATTCGTTAGCTAAATTAATTGATAATTTTATATTAAACTCTATACTAGATTTATTAAAGTAATGCTTAACTAATTTGAAAATTATGCTGATTTTTTCAATAAAATCTATAGTGTCTAATGACATTAGAAAAATGTATAATGGTATTCTATACGAAAGTATTATACAATGCTAGATAATATGATAGTTTTAAATTTAAAAAATAAAGAATATTTACTAAAAGAAAATATTAATTTATATAAAAAAATGATACAATTATTAATTTATATAATAAATCAATTTAAAGCTATAAACCATACTTTTTATTGTGAATTAAGAAATTTTAAGGAATGGGTTATTAATATAATAAAGGTAATTAATCAGCTTATCAATAATACATTAAATAATATTTTCGATAATTTAAATATTTGTCAAATAAAACTAGCTTGTGTTCATGCAATTATTGATGATATTGATAAAAGTTGTATTGGAGATTGTGGAGATACTAGTATTAATTTAAATATTCAACAACTTTTATATTATTATCTTAACAAGATTATGCAAAATGTTATCGATTTTTGTTTAAATACAAACAATATTCTAATTGATTATCACAAGAATCTCTCGGAAATGTTCCATATTAATTTAATAAAATGTATTAGTAATATAATTGACATTTTGAATTTATTTTATAATACTTCTATACAAAATTTATCTCCAATTAGTAAGAAATTTAATTATAATTTAGTGAATAATCGAATACATAACACTATAGAACCATTGTTAATACCTAATATTATTAACTAAATATTAATAATGTATAATTTAGTATAATAATGAAGAACCATTTTTTGAATAAATGCAATATGTTTAAAAATACAAATATATTATTTGCAATTATATTTTGTAACATAAGTTATAGTAGTGAATCTAATCCATTAGATGCTAATGAACAAATTAACGAAAAAAATAACTAGGCAATTAGATAACATAAATCTGCATAGAATGCACACAATTTACTTGCTTAAAAATAGTGCAAAATATTTTGGCCCTTATGTAGAAAAATTGGTAAAATATGCTTTTCCTTCTAAAAGTAAAATGTGGGATATTAATAAAACATTTGTAAAATATTTAACTGAATATAAAAATAAAATGGAAAGCAAATTTGAAGATTTAAAAAAACAAAATAATATTAGTAATGATATCAATATATATGAATATAATGACATTTTTTCAGAACTAACAAAAAAATGTTCTGAATACATTAAAGATTGTAACAATTATTATAATAAACATAAATTGCTATATTCAGTTTATCGACAAAAACTTGCACAGTGTAATACGTTAATTGGTACGATTCAAGAATATATGCAATATTTTGAAAACGCTTTGAGGTTGATTGTCAATGATAACCAAAAATTACAGCAAACAAGAAATAAAATTGTCATAGACAATAAAAATACTGCTCTTAATTAACATTTATGTTTTGCGTAAAAATTAATAATATATAAACTATATATACAATAGAATATTTAAGAGAGTTATAGAATTTGGCATGAATATGCTGAGTAATATTAAAAGAATATACTATTTGTTAATTGTAAATAGCTGTATTATGAATGCGTATTCTCTGGAGAATACAAATGAACAATATGACATGCAATATAACAATACAAGTAGAGTATTATTAAAGAGGAGTAATCCAATAAATCAAAACACAATAAATAAAAAACAGAATGGTATTGTAAGTTTAGCAAAGCCGCAAAATAATAATAATCTAGTACGAATAAAAAGAAGTAGTAAACAAAAATCTACTATTCATTATAACTTACAGGATATTCAAGAAGTAATAGATTCCCAGAAACGTTTGGTAATTAAGTATGTATTAGATAATATTAAATTAATTAGAGATTCAATTCATAAATTAAACCATAATAAAAAATTCAGTGATGTCAATATGAAATTAATGAGTAGCTTAGAAACATTTCAAGAATACTTTCTAAACATTTGGTTAAATGACAGTTCAATTGAACCAGAAAAAGCTTTGCAAAATGTAAAGCAGTTAACTCTAGAAGAAGGAGATAATCAATATGAAGTAAATCTAAAAAATTTATTAGAAACGTGCAAGCAATATATTGACTATTGTGAACCTTTTTTGAATAATATTAAAAGTAATAATATGTATGCAAAACTTAAAAATTATTTATATAAAACTGAAACTAAAATATCAAATATTTGTACAATACTTAAATCATTTTCTAGATTCTTACAATATAAATTACCTAGATTGAACACTTTAATATTAAATCCAAATCCTACCAAACAGACACTGATTGAACTGAATAAAGAACTTCAGTAAATGATACAGAGATGCTATTAAGTATTAGCATCTTTTTATTTGAATTAATATACATTATCAATTATATTCATAACTAATTGACATTATTTAACGTTTCTCTTTTATGATACAGTAAATATATTTCTGTCTATACATCTGTGTTTATATTTAATGTAATTTTTATGTACAATAGTATTTCTGTGTTAACTTTTACTGTGTTAAAAAGTAAAACTATTCAAGAATTAATTAATCTATTACAAACCTATTATGAGTAGCCTAGTACTGGTTAATATAATTTATCTTAATGTGATATATAATAACAACAAATAGCATCAGTTGCAATATTATATATCTACAGATATGCATTTTGCATGTAAATATACTGTTCATTGCAAATGATAACAAAGTACTACTTTGTAATCCTTCTCAAACATAATATAGAGTGTTTATTCTCTAAACATCAATAAATACAAAACAGCGTATACATGAATCTATACATCATATCTGTATTGTTATCTTATATAACAACTTGAAAGCAATACAGTACAGCATATACATGCGTTTCTGTATTTTTATCTTATATAATAACTGGCAAGCAATACAGTACAGCATATACATGCTGTTTCCGTTCTTAGTATATTTTTAGATAAATTTATAGGAATTGTTTTGCTAATTAATAAATTTTTTTCTTTTTGTGAAAATCCTCCTTCTGGGCCTACAATACATCCTATATTATAATCTATTTTTGATGTATTATGGGTTTTTAATAAATTTATTTGATCTGTTTCTAAGATTTTCTTTTCTGTATTAGTATTTAAATAATTTTCGCTATTGATTTTATGTAAATTTATTGTATTGTCTTGTACAAATTCAGATAAAACAGTCATTCTATTTAAATTTGCAACTCTTTCTATTGCTGAATATAACTTAATACTACTGTAGAAGGTATTGATAAAATTATTAATATTCTGTATTTTATGAATTATTGGAACATCTAGTCTTTCAGACTGCTCTGATGCCTGGATTGCGATAGTATTTAACTTCTCTATATTTAATTTAGAGTATTGAGTATAATCACTAATTAACGGATAAAAATCAGTAATTCCAAGTTCTGTACATTTTTCTATTATTAATTTTATATTGTCATATTTTATTAAACAAAAGGCTAAATGTAATTTGATATTATTATTAAATACTCTTAATAATGTATTACTTTTTACTGAAATTTTATTTTTATTTATCAAAAGAATACTACAAATCCACTCCCCATATTTTTCATTATATATTATTATTTCATCATTTACTTTTATTCTAAGTACTTTTATTAAATGATTATTCCATCTTTCAGGTAATATTATTTCATTATTACTATTTATATTATTTTCATAATAAATTCTAGGAATATGTCTTGACATAATTTATTTTAACTTTAAATATTTGTTACAGTATATAAGATTTCAGTATATCTTAGATAATTTATTTATATATAAATACATAGAATTGTTATATATATTGCACTATAATCTATAGTTTATCAAAAATATAACAATAGAAGTAATAATAGTAATGTACTTGATTATTGCTAGTAAATTAGTATAGTATAAAAATATATACTGATATTTGAAAAAATGTAGAATATGAAAAATATAATAAAATTTTCATTGTTAATTACAACAATATTATTTACAAATGACTACAGTTTCTGTTCCACTAAAATTCATAAAATGGAAAAATCGCAGCTATCTGAAATGGAAAAGCCATTACAATTACCTCAGAATATCAGCACAGCCGATTCAATTCTAAAAATAGCAGCAGATATACAGAAAAAGGATAAACAATGGTATGAGTTACATGACTTGATTGATAAATCATATACAGATAATGACTTTGCATACTGTATGGCACATGAGTTATGGGATGATTTAATTTCGATAATAAAAAGCGAAAAAGACTATAGTGTATTGGTGAAATTTTGTAATAAGGAAGGTCATGTGGATAAATCAATACATGATCTATTCTTTCCAGAGAAAGAATATAATGCTTCAATTGAAATAACCAATGTTTTGAGAAAAATGAAAGAAGTTATAATCAGTACAAAAGGATCCTTTTATATAAAAAAACAATTACTGCGGAAACAGCAATACGAATTTATAAAAGCAGAAGTACAAGTTATACAAGAAAAAATAGATCTACCAGTAGTGGTTATGTCAGAAACAGAATACGCAAGCTACTTGCAACAGTACACCTACTTCTTGCACAAATACAAAACCCAAAAAGAAGACGACTACTGGGAATACTATGTCAAAGAAGTAGAAGACAAGTATCGGAACTATGACAAATACGCAGCGCAGCTAGCTTTTCACTCACATGAATATTGCGAAGGCGAACCGGAAGAGATCGATACAGATTCCCAAAACGACTCTATGGACCAAATAGAAAGTCCACGAGACGATTCTGAACCAACACTAAGAACACTATTAACATCACAGTTATTACAAAAATTACTAGAAGCACAAGTATTATTAGCCAGTAGAGAAAAAAGAACCAATGACCTGATAATGAACGCTGATGCACTTGGAGAATCAAAAGAATTACAACAAAAAAAAGAAGAATTACAAAAAGAAAAAGAAGAAATTGCACAAGAAAAAAGCAATCTCGAATATCAAATAACACAGTGTTTGAGTTACTTAAAAACTGACGAAATTTCAGAGGATGAGCTCAGAAAAGTGTATGAGGATGAAACTCTTACAATAACAGCAATTAGTAAGACTATAAATTCTAAGTCTGAAGACATACAAAAAGCTTTCAACGCTTTAAGAGAGTTCTCACGGCAAGGCTTCGCTTTTCCTGAATGTTACGGGAGCTTTATTTACTGGTATTTTCATCGTGATCCATACTTTTGGAACAAATTGTATTATAATGAGAAATGCAAACGCAATAGCTATTATAATGCATGCGTAACTGATGACTATTGGATACAAAAGTTTATTATGTCGGAAAAGAAGACCAGCATAGGTGATAGGATAAATTTAAATCTGAGAGATTGTAGTTGGGGTTGGGATTGGGATGATAATGATGATTATAAAATAAGGTACAGTGATGATGAGGAGGATGAAATAAGTGTCAGCTATTATGTACAATTTAAGCAAATCCTGGAAAAGTTGATAAAATTAATCAACGATACGTATGTTGTAAACTATGAAACTCAGATAGCACATAAAATTAACAGTACTAGATCTTATCAAACGTTCTTTCAACAAATATATAATGATTTGCGTAACCAATATAACCAAATTAAGAATAAGATAACAAAAATAAAACAAGACGAAGATGCAGAGTTTAAATTATATGCTCAAAAAATCCGTGATTCGAATACAGTTATTGAGCTTGAGGAAGCTAATCAGAAAACAGATGAAATCCACAACAAGTATATTAATGAAATAAAAAAGTTATATTTTGATTTAATGAAAAATCATATATTTTTTAGTATGCCAAGTGAAAAATTAAAAGACTTAATGAGTGATACAAAGGATAATAGTAATACAAAGAATAATAGTAATACAAAGAATAATAGTGATACAAAGAGTAATGCAGAAACGTTTAAAGAATTTTGTCTTGAAAACCTACAACAACATAGATCATCACATGTCTTTAAAAATCTAAGAAAAGCTATTCTTAATGAAATAAAGCCAGGGTGGATAGATTTTGCTGAGACTGATTCTGAGGATGATTAATATATTTTATATTACTAGGTATTTATTACCTAGTACTTTTATTTTCTTTAACAAAGGCTACTGATATTATGGCTATTATTAAACTTAATATTATAGCGGTAAATGAATATCTGTAATTTTCCAATGAATATACGGGTAATCCTTCACTATCTACTTTGCCATTTCTAAATATATCTAATAATTTTCCCAATAATGGAGGGAATATTATACAATTGGCCATTATTAAAGTATTAGTAAACCCAGTGGATGTTCCGGCGTACTCTTTAGGTACCAAATCATAACAGAAAGGAAAGCTAAGAGTATTACATCCTGCAAAAAATCCTCCTAATCCAAAAAATACTAAACAAGTAATATAATTAATACTATTACTATAAAATGCTATTGTAAATGAAACAAGTGCTAATAATAAAAATATTATTATTGTCTTTTTATAACTATTTAATTTTTTAGCGACATTATCAGCTATTATACTACCGACTCCGAAACTTAATAATATTACTGCTGAACATATAGTAGCTTTTTGATTAGATACATTAAATCTATGCTGTATGAAAGGTATTCCCCATAGTTCAGCTATAGCACTCAAAGGTAAATAAGAAACTAATCCATATATACCTATTAACCAAACATTTTTATTTTTTACTAAAGTTTTTAATCCTTCTAGTACATTTGTATTACCTTGTACTTTATTATTATTCTTAGGATCTTCAATAAATATATATGCCAATATTGAAATTATTACTCCTACTATTGCTACATAACATGTGAAAGTTCTCCAACCAAAAATTGGTGCAAGATTAGATGACAAATTAGTACCTAATATACCTCCAGTACATCCTAAAAACATTGCTATTCCCATAAATAGTCCATATTTAGATTTATCTAATAATTCAGCTGCAGCTTTTCCACAACTTAAAAAGGCAGAAGCAGATGATAATCCTATAATGAATCTAGCTAATGCCAATAGCCAAGCACTCTGAGCCATACCAAATAAAAACATCCCTAAGGCACAAGCCAAACTACAAATTGATATTACTTTTCTTAGTCCAAACTTATCAGCTAATATACCACCTGGTATTTGCATAGCTACATAAGGTATATAAGCAAATGTTGAAACTATAGCTCCTATTTCAGCAGTATTTAATGAGAATTCTTTCATTAAGTCATTTAATAAGGCACCTGGTTCTACTCTTGCAAAATAAGCAAATGCATAGAATGAAAAACATAAAACAAGAGTTATAATTGCTGAGTCATGTTTCATAATAATCCAATATTGTTGAGAATTACATTATCTCCAGTGTAGCATACAGTATAGGCAGTCATAAAGCATGATTACTACTGATCAGAATACAACAAATTGTTATTGCATAATACATAATACTTTTTAATAATAAAGGTAAATCTATTAATAAACTAATTATTAATAATAATATAATCCACTATTGTAAATTACTTATAAATAAAGAATAAAGCGTCCTCAATAAACTAATAAAGAAGACGCAAAATATGTATGACATTAATAATACCAAATAGTTCCTAATGAATACTGTATTATACTGTTATTTATTTTCTTCTGATTTAGGCTCCTCTGTCTTTTCCTCTTCTTTATTTTCCTTGTCTTTCTTGTCCTCGTCTTTCTTTTCTTCCCCTTTCTTCTCCTCGTCTTTCTTATCTTCTTCTTTCTTCTGTTCGTCTTTCTTATCTTCTTCTTTATTCTCTTCTACTTTATTCTTTTCGTCTTTATTCGTTTCTGCTTTCTTCTGTTCATCGTTATTCTCTTCTGTTTTCTTCTTTTCGTCTTTGGTATTTTCTTTTGAACCAAATATGCTCTTTATTTTATCTAATACGGCACTATTTTGATCCTCATCTTTTCCGTTATCTGGTGTTTTAGATGTCGTTGTCTCTTCTGTTTTTGCGCCATCATCAGCTACTGAATATGTTCCTGAAATTGCTATTAATAAAGATAATAAGGCTAATTGCATTTTCATTTTAATTTCTCCTCAAAAAGCTTTTTGGGTCTCAATACCCATTTCATTACTTATTCTAATACCAATGTGTAAAAAATTAGTTAATTTTTATATTAATCTTACAAATACAACGCATGTGTGTATGTCTTTTTAATCTCATTGCAGATATGGGCTAATTTAAATCTAACAATATTCTTAATACAAGGATAACATATATATGAGATGCATGAATGTTAAAAGATTGCATATAAAACAATTCAACTAGTACATAATAACATTAAATTATTTTTAATCTAATTTTAAATCAATTTTAATAACTTTTTTATAAAGGGGGTATATATGATTAATTTAATAATAAAGAATTCTGAAGAATCTGTAATAAGTCTAGATATATTAAAATCTCACTTAAGAATTGCTAACAGTTGTGAAGATAATTATTTAAAAAATATTATTAATACAGCTACTGAGATTTTAGAAAATAATATAGAATTATCATTATTATATAAAACTTATAAATGTATAATTAATAATTACAATATAAAGTGTACTATTACTTTGCCAATAAAAAATATAAAAACTATAGAAAATATAAAAGATTCTAAAAATAATTATATAGACTTTAATGTAAATAATAAAAATGAGTTGCAACTAAGCAACAATAACAATTTTCCAATAACTATAGAATATATTGCGGGTTTTACTAATAGCATTGAAGAAATCCCAAAGGATATGAAATTAGCAATATTACAAATAGCTAAAAATATTTATGATAACAATGAAGAAAATATATTGAATTCGAATTATATACAAGAGGTAATCAATAAATATAAGCAATTAAATTTATAATAATCTAAGGAGACTAAATATATGATAAATATCAGATCGTTATTAAAAGAACAAGTATATTTGTTAATGTTAAACATTAATAATAATAGCCCCTTGCAAGAAAATAATATTGCTGATAATAAAAGCACTGAAAATAAGTTAAAAACTAAAACTATTACTGATACTAAAGGTACCATTAATTATTGTATAAATAATAATAATGAAAATGGCTTACAAAATAGTAATATTACTTATAATATAGAAGCAATAACTCACTGTATGAATAACAATGACAATTATTTAAGAAATAAAACACAACATGAATCAAATAATAATCCAAATATTGTAGATAATATTGAAGGTAACATAAGTAATAGTATAAATACAAATATTAAACTTACATATAACAAATATAAAAGATGTTATAAAAGCAATGCATATATTATTGCTCTAGGTAATTGGGAATACGAAATTATTATTCCTAAAACTCCAGCAATATATTCTTATACAACATTTACTGGAATAGAATGGAATAAGAAAGAATATAAATTCACATCGCCATTACAAACGTATAGACAATTGTTTCTAAAATCTATTGTCAAATTAGAGTAGTATTAATTATTTTTTAAAGATATATGTGTCATAATATCTTTGATTAATTTGTATTTTGGGATTTAATTATGAAAAATAATTTACGATTATATTTAATGAGTGCACTATGCTGCGTAGCACTTACTAATGAGCCAGGATATAGTATGCATGCTATTCCCCAGAAATCAACACAACAACAGAAGTTATTAACAGACTCACCAACATTTTTTTTAGCTAATCACTCAGAATCTCAACAACCAATTGCGCCATCAATTAAACAAATCTCTGATTTAATCACCAAAAATATAAATAAACCAAATATAGGATTGCTCAACATTGGCGCGACTTGTTATATGAATGCTACATTACAAGCTTTTGCGAACCTCCAAAATTTCACCAAAAGTCTTATAAAGGATGTAGCAAAATATTTAAATACAAAATTCCCATTGGAGTTAGAAATGAATCATGTAATACAATTTGCACGTGTCCTAGCAAATTTAAATACATTAAATAATTTTGATTCGAACACAAAATATGTTTCACCATCGGAGTATCATGATTTACTAAGTCAAACGAATGAATTATTTAAAAACCGTACAGCAAATGATTCAAAGGATTTGGTTAATCACCTTATACTGTCTGGTCATAACGCATTAAATCACGCACAACCGAATATCATAAATGATAATAATATAACGCTAGACCAAAGAAATCAACAATTAATGTTTAACATATTCTGTGATAATTTTCGTAATCAGAATCGATCAGTATTTTCAGATCACTTTTATGGAGTAAACTGTAATACAACGCAATGTTTTAATTGTAAGACAAGAATATATAATTATCAAACATATTTCTTTATTGTATTTCCATTAGCAGAAGTAACACAATATAAAAAATCGTCGTCTTTCTATAACAACATACTTAATTTTTACCCTATAAATAACAATAACTGTGTTAATTTAGTTGATTGCTTTAATTATGATCAAAAGGGCACTCTACTAGATAGAGAAAATAGTATGTATTGTAATTATTGTAAACGTAATAGCAAGGCTGTCATGAAGACACGCTTGACAACATTACCTAAAACACTAATTTTACTATTTAATAGAGGCAAGGGAATTGAATTTGATATTAATGTACAATTACCAGAATACATTGATTTAACACAGTATGTATCCTATTCTGGTAATGCAAAGCGTTATTTATCATCTGTAATTTGTCATTTTGGTAATAGTGGTAATGATGGTCATTTTATTTGTTATGCAAGAAAATCACCTACTTCAAAATGGTATAAGTATAATGACAGCATTGTATCAGGAGATGATGGTGAAATACAGAAAGTACTAACAGGTAATCTGGGCCGTGCATATTTAGCATTCTATACAGAAATGCCCAATAATAATATTCAAAATAACTTGGTAAATAACAATAATAACCAATTATCTTTTAATAATCCCCAACAATCCATGAACTATAATCAGAATAACAATATGATAGACAGCAATACTGTGAAGAATATTACGATTGATATGGATTATGATAAATTGCAAAAGTACTTTAATCAAAGTACAGAAAAGAGGCAAGTTACGTTAAATGAATCACAAATTGAAAAGTTATATCCATTAGTTAACTATTATTACAAAGATGTAAATTTGGAAACATATTTGCAAGATAATAATGTACAATTAATTACATCTATACTCAACACGTTATTGCGCGAGACAATTAAATTTCTTAATGAATATTCAACGAGTACTAATAAAGAGCTATGCAATAGATTTGCAAAAGTTTGGAACAAATTTCGCATGTACCTAGAGAAGAGAAAAACAAAACCTGGATATGATACATTGTGCCGAAAGGTTAATGATATAGGGTGGGGAATTCTACAATACTGTGGTATATACATATATCATCCGAATTCAGGACAAAATACAGAACAATTTAATAGTATCAACATAAATCACAATATGAACAATACAAATAGCATCAATAATAATATTAGTCAACTTAATGAAGCATTTAATAATATTAACATAAATGATAATATAAACAATATTAATGTACAGGGCATAAATAATAATATTAGTCAATTTAATGACGAATTTAATAATATTAACATAAATTATGATATGAACAATATTGGTAGAAATAGAATAAAGACAAGTAATCAATGGAATAATACAGAACTAATGAAGACAGGCTTTAATACATTACTAGATTCTAATTGCTTAGAATCAGTATTCATGAATACGTTAAGTACACAAATAAAACAGTTTAGGAAGTATAGAGAAAAAAATAACTTACCGAGAAAAACAATGAGTAATGAGATTTTTAACTCGCAATATAAGTTTATTAAGGATTATTCAAATCATCTAAAAACTATTCACGACTTACAAGAATTGAAACATCACATTAATAAATTATTATTGTACTCTATAGATTTTCGAAGTCAATATAATATGCTCGTATCAGGAAACGAAAAATACTATACTATATTGCGACAAGCATTTAAAGATACTATACAAAAGCTAGAGCAATTTAACAATACTGCTGTGTTGCGAACTAACCTTGGGAACATATTAGCAATAGAAAACTTCTTATATTGCATAGAAAATAAATAATCATATTAAATAGTTCATTGGTATTGAGATACTATTGTTTGATACCAATGTACTATATTTCACAGTATTTTTGTTTGATTATAATTATAGATAGTATATTGAGAAAAATGATATGAAACGAATTATAATAGATGTAAAGATATATATGATATAATACAATACAAACTGTATAGTATTAATTACACTTGTCATGCTAAATACTTTTAATAAAAAAATATTATACTTTAGTCCAACTGCAAAAATTTTAAATAATAGCATAGTAATTGTATTATCAGCTGCTGTACTATTATCATTGTCCAGTAGAATTTCTATACCTGTCGGTATAGTGCCAATTACTGCTCAAACTTTAGCAGCTTATATAATAGGTTTTTATTTAAAATCCATTGAGTCCTTTTCTGCTGGCCTAATTTGGATATTATTAGGGATATCCGGAGTACCTGTATTTGCTACAGGTTTTATATCTCCTTTTACTTGTCCTTCTTTTGGTTATATTATTGGCATGACTTTAGGTATGCCTTTAGCTCACAAGAGTAATAATGTATTAGTATCCTGTAGTATATGTTATTTAATAACTAATATATTAGGCTGTACTTGGCTATATAACTTTGTACATTCTTGGGATTTAGTTTTCAAAGCTGGTATATATCCATTCCTAATTGGTGAATGCATTAAGATTGCTATTGTTATGGGCATTAATAAAATAGGGACAAAAAAGTAATTGCATTAAAACTCAGCTTATCGTACAATAATCATATACAGACGGAGGCTGGGTAGCTCAGTTGGTAGAGCACCGGATTCATACCCCGGCGGTCGTGGGTTCGACTCCCGCCCCAGCTACCAATTTCAATAAGGTGTCATTTGAAGATCAGTGCTAATGATGTTAGAATAGGAGATGTGTTGGAACTCAATGATAAACTTTGGGTAGTTTTAAAAGTACAACATGTCAAGCCAGGTAAAGGTGGAGCTTTTGCCCAAACTGAAATGAAAGCTTTAAAAGATGGTCAGAAACTAAATGAACGATTTAGGACTGTTGATACTGTTGAAAAAGTATTCTTAGAGGAGTTAGATTTCCAATTCTTATATAAAGATGGTAATGATCTTTATTTTATGAATCAAGAGAACTTTAATCAGATTCAGTTACCAGTTGATATTGTAGGATATAGTGCTGCATTTTTGGAAGATGGAATGATTGTAAAAGTCTGTATGTATGAAAATAATCCAATAAGTGTGAAACTACCCCAATCAGTAGTTTTAGAAATAGTTGAAGCAGATCCAGTAGTAAAAGGACAGACAGCTACTTCTTCTTACAAACCAGCAGTTTTATCAAATGGTGTTAAAATAATGGTACCTCAACATATAGAAGCTGGAACCAAAGTAGTTGTAAATACTTCTGATGGCTCGTACGTAGAGAAAGCTAAATAAATAATGATAATAAACAGTTTCGAACCAAAATCTTATACTGAGGAGTTATACGCTATGAAGAAAGCTGCTAATAGAGCAGCACGAGGGTTAGTTAGAGATTTCGGAGAACTAGAAAGGTTACAAGTTGTTAAAAAAGGAATTGGAGATTATGTAACTTCAGCTGATAGAATTTCTGAAAAGAAGATAATAGAAGAGTTAAGGCACTCTAAGTTAAATTATTCTTTTCTGAGTGAGGAAGCTGGAATTGAAGAAACTGCTGATACCTATCATAAATGGATAATAGATCCAATAGATGGTACTAATAACTTTAGAAGGGGAATTCCGTACTTTTGTATTAGTATTGCATTAATAGATAATGTTACTTCAGTGGCAGGATTAATATTAGATCCAATTAGGGGCTCTGTTTATAAGGCAGCAGCTAATTCTGGAGCTTTCGTTGATGGACGAAATAGATTGAGGGTATCTAAAGCTAATTCAATAAAAGAGGCTTTCGTTGCTTATAATAATATATCTTACGATATAGTGGGGGAATTAGCTAATAGGAAAGCTATATTAAGAAAAACAGGTTCAGTAGCTTTAGACTTGGCTTATTTGGCAGCTGGAAAGTATGATGTTGTAATTGCTCATGAAGTGTCATTGTGGGATATAGCAGCCGGTATAGTATTAATTAGAGAAGCTGGTGGATTCATTAGATACAAAGTATTAGAAAATAATAAATACGACTTAATAGCAACTGCATCTTTTAAACTATTGAGTCAAGTACCATTTGAGGTTGCATAAGTTATTTAAGTTTTCTTTAGTCATTATTTGGATTAGTAATATACAATTCAGTGCTATACTAATTCTACATAATTGAGTTAGTTTGTATTTGGAATAATTTCATTATTGTGTCATATTTACTTATTTAATTAATTAGTTATTTTTGTATACCATTATATAGTACATATGCCATTTTAAGTATTGGATTGACAGGTATAATATTTCTGTTATATAATAAAATCAATCAAGTTAAAATGTTTGTAATTATGAAAAATAATTTAAAATTTTATTTAATGAGTACACTATGTTGTGTAGCTCTCATTAATACCCACGGTTATAGTATGCACAAAAATGCTATGCCATACAAAGACAATACAAGCAGTATGAAGTATACTGACACTCAACCAACAGGAATATTACTAAATAACAATTTGAGATGTTATTCTAATGCTATTATGCAATGTTTACACAATTTGCCAGCATTTCGTGCTGCTTTGAAGTTTTTAACACTTGAACAAAGGAATAAGATGCGTCAAGATTCAAATTTGAATCATAATATTATATCAGAATTTATGAATGTTATGGACGAATTAGATAAAGTAAATCAAAAACCGTTTGCAACCACAAAGTTTTCGCAATTGATGGCACAAGCAAATCAATTATTTAAAGCAGGACAAGGTGGTGATGCAAAAGATTTTTTTATGAATTTATGTGATATCTTTACAGACTATAATTCAAATGATGATAAAGAAGTTGACCTTACAAGTATAGATATCAAAACAGTTAAAGATTTTACAAATATCCAAAAAACAGACGAGGAACAATCAATTGATACTAATATTGTAACAGATAGCAACAAAATGCTTGAGCAATGTATAAATGAAAATGAGAATTCACCATTGTTCGAACCATTCATGGGGTATTATGAAACTGAATACTATTGTAAAGAATGTAAATCTACAGTGTTCAGTACTCAAAATGAGTCTTTTATTTTAATGCAAAAGAATAATATTAAAAATTATTTTAAAAATAATAATTCAATACAAAATGAGTTTACTCTAGACGAATGTTTTGACTATTGGATGATGCATGAATTTGGGAATAATAGTGAATTTTATTGTGCTATATGCGCTAGTAACGATCAGCAACAAACAGAATCAGACAAATTAACCGATAGAAAAACCAATAAAATGAAAAAAGCAACTAAGAGTAATGATATTAAATTATCAGAGAGGACTGTTAATATAATAAAGAGACTACCTGAAATTTTAACAATAATCCTTGATTCAGGAAAAGAGAAGAAAGATGGTAATATAGGTGTTAGTGTACAACAAGAAATAGATCTGGCTTGTTATGTTGATTGGGAAAATAAATCCCAAAATACAAAGTTCCGTTTAAATAGTTTAGTTATTCATAAGGGAGATAGTAGTCCTACTGGTGGTCATTATGTAGCTTATATAAGGAATGGTTCACAGTGGTGGTGTTGTGATTGTGTTGATGAACAGGTAAAACCTGTTGACGATAGAGATATTCAAAAAATATTATCAAAAGATAGTGCTACAAGTACAAAATATCTGTTATTTTATGAAAAACTACCTGATAATGTAGAGAAACAATCCAATAAATTAAAACAAATTAGTACAAAACATAATCTAAATAATATTAAACTAAATGATAATGTTAATTACAGAAATAAGAATAATATACAAAATTACAATACATTAAATAACAATAATATAAAAAGAAGAAATATTCAGTTAAATCAAATCAACACAGGATTTAATAATAGAAATATCACTAATAATATAAACAATATCAATAAAACAAGTAATGATATTTATTACATTAATGAAGGATTTAATACTAGAAAAGTAAATGATAATGTAAACAATATTAATAACAATATAATGAATACCAATATCAGTCAAATCAACTCAAAAGTTAGTAATTTTAACATAAATAATAATATAAATAGAATAAATAACAATATTAGTTATATTAATAGAGGATTTAATAATATTAACATGAATAATAATCTGAACAAGATTAATCCAATCAACACAGGAGTTAATAATAGAAATATCACTAATAATGTAAACAGTAGTTATAACAATAGAAGAAATGATAACATTAATCAAATTCCTACAGTTCCAAATAGTAATAACAATAGAATGAACGTATTAAATAGAAGCAATACAAATAACAATATTAATAATTACAATAGTAATAATAATTATGATTCAAGTAATAGAAATTACTACACTCTGGAATATGCTAGTGTAAATAATACTAATAATGAACTAAATCTACAAAAAGTAAATATAAACGACAATATTACTAATGATAATAATAACAAGTACGGCAATTCGGCACCTTCCAGTGTAAATGATATCAAGACTGAATCAGATCTAAAACAAGTCACGATAAACATGGATATAAATGAGTTATCTAAGGCGGTTTGGAAGATTAGAGCAAACAAACGTATTGTTCATGCAGAAATTAGCAAATTTAAAAATTCGGAGTTTCGTGGATTAAATTTAGATGAAAGAATTAGCAAGTTATTTCCAGTCATGACTTCAATTAATCAACATAATCTGCAAGGTATAAACAATATAAAAGATATGACAACGAAGATTAATGATTTGTTAAGAGAAACTATTAATTTCTGTGTTAATTATAATAGACATGAGAATAAATATTGTATTACTAAGTTTTGCGATGCATGGACGACATGTATAAAAGTTTTACAGCAGAAGAGAGGACAATATTTTGTTAATTTATTAAAATCAGTAAAAGAACTAGTTCAAAAGTTACTAGTGAAAACATTTGAATTTAATAAGTATTACATCAAATAATAAAGATATAACTAAACTGGTATACTTACTATGACTATATGATATAGAACTATGTCAAATTTCATATTGTTGTGTGTCGTACCAGTTTGTAATCCAAAAATTGTAAAGTTTAGTTGATATCTGACATCTGTATTGTATTCTCACAGGAAGGTATATATTTTATGGTTGTATATCGGCACCTCTTGTGATAATAAATTTTATAGAGGATTTTTATTAAAATTTTCAGAAAATTTAAATTATTAACTATTAATAAATACTTATCTGAAATCATGAATGTGAAAGGTATTTATAATAAATCGTAAGCGTGAATAAGTTTTCCCCTGTATTGTTTTTATTTTCTATTATTTTTTTTATACAGCACTCTAATGCTGCTGATTCGGGTTTAAAAATATTAGGTAATTTAATAGTTTCGCAAAATGAAAAAGTAAATTGTAATGGAGTAAAGTTACATGTATATGAAGATGCACAATTACAATGTGGTAATATTAATACTAAATTAAAAGGCCAACCAGCTACTGTTATAACAACTATAGTAATTAATGATAATAACCCATATAGAGTAATTCCTCATACTATAGCGGGAAATATTACTATCAATAAAGATGGAGTATTTATTAATGCTGTTAATATTACTAAAAATAAATTATCTAATACTATATTATTAACTTCTACTAGTAATATAAAAACAAGTTCTTTAATAGATTATTCTGTAAAAGATAACAATATAGCTCCTGAAACTTGTATTTTGTTAAATGGTGAGTCTTACCATAATAAACAAGCAGGAAATAGTACAACAATATTAGAACCAGGTACTGAAATTACTGGTATAGAAGAAAATAGTAAAGGACAAATATATGGGGGTATAGTTGATTTTACAAAGTATGTAGCAATAGATATTATAGATAATAAACCTCAATTAAAAGCTGATGTATATAAATATAATGCAGTAACTAAAGAGCAATGTAATAATATTAATGCTCATATTAAAAATTCATTTATTAAACTATTTAATAAAAAAGATATAGATAATGTAAAAAAAAAATTAACTATAGATGATAATATTGATCCTATTGATAATACAACAAATACTAATAAAATACTCTTTAATAAAGTTAAATTTACACAATGTTTATCAGAAGTGCCTAGTAATGGAATTTATACTGGATATGGGGAAGAATATCAGCTTATTAATAAGAAACAGAATGAACCTGATTATTTAAAATATAAAGGAGATGATAATACAGACGTAGTAAAAAAATTATTTAATGGTAATCTAAATCCTATAATAACTAGTGACTCACTAATCAATGAATATAATATAAAATTTAAAAATGTAGGTTGTTATAAATCATTTGCAGAATTATTTACAAAATATATTAATTATAATTGTTATATAAAAACAACAGATAGTGATAATTATAAATTATCTGAAACTATATCAGATGAAGTTATACAGAATGGTATTACTTATCCTTTATCTAATGATCATCCAATAGATAATATAAATATTATATTAAAAGATAATATAAAAATACCTAATACTAATCCTCAGCAATATATTAATAATGAAACATCAGCTTATATTCAAGTTAGGGGTAAAAATGTTAAGAATATAAATCTAACTAGTGATGAAAAAGATAGAACATTACATGTATATAATGAATGGATAGATTTTAATGGGACAGTATCAGTAGATAATATATCTAATATAATACAAGAATACAGCCCTATAAATAGAAAATATAAAGGCTATTCTATACAATTACAATCTAATAACGATGTTAACTATATTTTTAGAAAAAATGGTATTATAGATTTAAATTATTTACCTGTAGATAATGATAAAGTTAATATTATTTTGAAATCAATAAAAGTTACTGAAGGTATAGATAGTGCTCACAAACATAAAGTTAGATGTAATAAACACAAAATTGCTAGTAATACTGAAGTAATTGTTGATTCAGTAACAATAGAAAAAAATGCTGTTTTAAGGTTTTTACCAGGAACAACATTAATATTAGGTAATCCAAATAGTTAATAATATGTTATTATTAGTTTACAAGCGAATAATTATCATATAGTGTTTAATAATAATTCAAAAATTTATATATGCTATATAGTATTAAAATTATTAATGTATTAGGAATGATGTTGATAGATACTGTATAGTATATTACTAATACGTTGCAAATTATTACATATTAATTATTACATATTAATTATTACATATTAATTATTACATATCAGTTATTACATATCAGTTATTACATATCAATATATTTTGTAAATTAGTAATATATTTTGATATGATAATGATTAAAAGTGCATTATTATTTAACATATTCTTCAATAATATATTTATAAAATTTAAAATAAGTAGTATAGAATATTTTATTAATAAATTTAAATAGTTAAACAATATATAAAAGAGTAATAATAATACTATGCCTAGATAATATAATATACTTCTTGAAAGGATGAGAGAGTGTTATAATACTCACTAAGTGAGATCTATTTTTATCTATTATTATGGCTATGTCAAAATCAAAATTATTTGTACCTGAAAAGCAAAAATCAAGTAGTGCTAAAAATGATAAAATTGCTACTAAGATTAGAGAGTGTTTTTCTATGGCTCTGACAAAAAAAGACTTTCCAGTACTTCCAGCACATGAAGAAGAATCTATATTAAAAACTTACGTAACTATAACATATGTCAAAATGTCTTCTGATTTACGTAACGCTACAGTTTTTTATGTAACTTTAAATGATGAATACTTAGAAGAAACTGCGCGATTCTTCGAACTGCAAAAGCATTACTTTAAGAATTTGATAGCAAAAAATTTAAGAATAAAATACATACCTGAAATTATATTTAAATTAGATAAGTCAATTGAATATTCACAAAATATAGAAGCAATATTGAAAAATATAAATACGCAAATTTAATAGTATTAAAATACTATAAAATATAATAATATAAAAGTGAATAAATGCAGTATTACATAAAAGGTATTACAGGAACACTTAAACTAACATTTATTTATTTAAATATTGTTACATTTATTTGAAATAAATATATATGTATACATTAATGTTTCCAATCTATGTGGAATCATGAAGATTTGTAATATAAACACTACAAATAATAAAATAGTGAGATTGTATAAAAATGTATAAATTAAATTATGGACCTCATCATCCTTCTACTCATGGAGTATTGAGATTAGTATTAACTATGGAAGGTGAGGAAATACTTGGATGTGAACCTATAATAGGGTATCTTCACAGAGGAGTAGAGCAACTCGTCGAGTCAAAGCAATTTATATCAATAATTCCATACATAGATAGATTAGATTATTTAGCTCCAGTAATATCAGAACATGCTTATGTTATAGCTCTAGAAAAAGTATTAGATATAGAAGTCCCCAAAAGAGCATTAATAATAAGAACTATATTCGATGAATTGACAAGAATTTCTTGTCACATTATGGGTATAGGTTGTGCTACTTATGATATGGGACTAATGAATATATTCCTATATGGTATGGAAGAAAGAGAAAAAATAATGGAGATATTTTACAAAACAACTGGTAATAGAATGCACTTAGCTTATTACATACCAGGAGGAGTAACGAAGGATATCGATAATAACATAATTAAATTAATACATTTATTTATAAATAATTTGGAGTTTTATTTAAATAATGTAGAAAAATTAGCATTAGATAATAGAATATTTAAAAGTAGAACTGAAAATATTGGTATTATAACGAAAGAATTAGCAATGAATTATGGTATTTCAGGAGTTAATTTAAGATCTACTGGAATTAATTATGATATGAGGCAAGTAAAACCTTATGGAATATATAAAGAATTAGATTTTAAACCAGTAATACTTAATAAAAGTGATTGTTATAATAGAACCGTTTTGAGATATTTAGAAATAAAACAGAGTATAGATTTAATAAATAAATGTTTAGATATTATACAAGAAAATGAAAAGGATTTCTATAATACTGATGATGCACAAGAAAAAGATAGTGGTATTACAGAAGATAAAATATATAGTGCACACAATAAATCTCCTGCATTAAATAATAAAGTTACAAGAATATATAAAGAAAATAACAGTAATATTAAAAAATCTTCTCAAAATAACTATTTTATTAATCATAATTACTGTTATAAAAGGCAAGATGGGAGTGATTGTTTCAAATGTAATATAAAATTACCCGCTAATACTTCTATATACTCATCAGTAGAAAACTCAAGAGGGGAATTTGGAATACATTTATTTACTGGAAATAAACCAAGTAATACTCCTTATAGATTGCATTTCAAATCCCCTAGTTTTGCAATAATACAAATGCTAAGGGAATTACTGAAGGGAGTAACACTAGCAGATGTTAGTGTTATATTAGGCTCCCTGGATTTTGTTTTGGGGGATTGCGATCGGTAGGATTGTGAAAGACAACGTTAATTACTTTTATATGCTTGTTTCCATTTGAGAAATTGTCATTAGTATATATTGTATTGACTTTAATTTTATCAGAATACATATCATGTTGGTGGTCACTTCTTCCATTTTTTTGCAGAGAATATAGTGAACCATGTGAGAATGATTGAGATCCTTTACTAATAGTTTTTGTACCTGTTATTTTTATATTATTTAGTTGATTATTATTATATACTTTAAAAAAACTATCGTCCAGAGTATTTGTATTATAATCATGTGTGGCTTTGTTAGTAGCATGCAGCGTATTATATTGTTTATTTTTACTTACTTCATTGTATGCACAATAATCTTGTGAATATTTTGATAGTAATCGGAATAAATAACTAATCTTGTGTTTACTTGTTGTGTTTGTATCATTTAGTTGCTCATTATTACGTATTTTTCTAACAACATTTTTCGGATCATTTATATTATAAAAATAGTTTTTGCTGGTAGTAACAGTTTTCTCGGCATTTATTAATTCATATATGTGCTCTTTGTTTATAGATTTATTTTTTATATCATTTTCGCTCAGGTTATTAATAGTACTATTCAGTAAAGGCAAATTTTTTAACTTACCTGTATTTGCATTACTTGATTTGTTAAATTTTTTATTTTCTGTACTATTAGCTATCACTATATCTTTTCTATTTATATCTTTTTTATCTTTGTTGTATAGATTATTAATAACTGATTTACTGCTATCCTGTGTTTTATTACGTGAAATATATTTTGTAATTTTTTTACGATATGGTCTATGCATAACATTCATTGCAGTTATAGATTTTATATTATCTATTGTAGTAATACTTTGATTAGAATTTTCTATATTATTTATGCAGAAATTATTATTCAATTTGCGCTGCAGATTAATTTGTCTTGTTTCGGGCATAACATTCTTGGCTTTTGTTTTATTGGGGCGATTAGTAATAGTACTAAATAATGGATCCCTATTTAAGGCATACTTATGATATAATGTCTTGTTGTTTTTATTATACTTTTTATTTGTAGAGTTATTATTACTATATTTAGTATTAAAATATGCATTAAGATTATCTATGTGCCTGAGCTTACCAACTACTACAGTTTTATGTTGTGTATCCATTACCGTTGTTTTTAGCTGGTAATGACTAAGAGTATTATATTTCACATTATTGCAATTTCTAATACTATCATTATCTTGTCGAATAAAGACTGTTTTTTTTCTCTTCCATTTTATATTATGATACGATGTATTAGTTTTTTCTCCACTTGACACATTATATCTATATAATGTATCATAAAAATTAGTATTACTGCTATATTCTAATGCATACTTTTTATTATTGTTATTTGCAATATAACTTTGTATTGTATGTATTGTACGATTAGTTTCACAATCCTTACTAATATTACCTATAGTTATACTATTAATATCTGTATCATTTTTAATATTACATAATTTATTACCTGTATTGAATTGTTTTATTACTTTATTGCGTGATTTATAAAATTTCTTTAGTTGTTGTATTACTTTATTGTTTGATTTATCAAATTTATTTGGTTGTTGTATTACTTGATTGCATAATTTATAAAATGGCTTGGATTGTTTTTCTACTGGGATTGGACATTGATATAAATCATTAATGTCATATTGTGTAAATTCCGTACAATATTGAGAATCCTCATTATTACTTAAATGTAATGGTATTATTGTATTACTGGGATTTGTAGAAGCAATAATATTACCATTACCTATTACAGAAATAATTGTTAAATATAAAACCTTTTTTAAGAGCATACAATTCTCCCTCCATTTATGAATATTGAATTTAACATCTAATTATTAATTTTACATGATGCTATTAATAATAGCTATTGATATTATAACACATTATTAACCAATATAATATATATTAATTTATATCATTAAAAAAATATTGCATTTATAGAATATATTTTCGAGATGTTATATATGATTTAGCTAGAGGTTTCATAAAACTACAAACTACTGCAGGGAGCCACACTCAGCAGATATTATGTCTTAAGCTCCCTAAATTTTATTGTATATATTTCTTAGCAATAAATGTATTATTAAGCATCTAAATTTCTTTTACTTGTAAAATCATTATATTTTAATTTTTTAACATTTATTGTTCCATTTACATAAAATGTACAGCCTTTATTTATAACTAAGTTCTGAGTAAGTATATTTGTATTGCTACTATTATTATTTCTGATTATTATTGGTGATGATGAATGGTCTCCATATCCTATTGAGAATGTATCAGATACCAGTGCTTTACTAACATCTCCGCTGTTTGCTTCAAAATTCTCACAACTACACCCAACAGCATAATTTAATAGTTCACTATCTGTCAGTAAAGATTTTAATGTACCATTACTTGCGTCATTTTGGAAAGTAGTACTATATTGATAAAAAGCTGTACCATCGTAGTCTTGACATATTTGTATATTTAATGGCTCTTTTTCATCTGCTTTTAATTGTAAGAGATATTCTAGTATTTCATCATTAGTCATTGAAGTATTATTTTTTAATTGTTTTACTAAAGCTATTACTTTATTACTATTATTACCTAATGCACTGTATCCCTCGATTGTATTTTTAGCAAAATAATTCTCCATATATGATAGATACTCATCTGCTATAGTATCTATTTTTTCACCATCATCATCTCCATCAATAGTATTAACAACTTCTGATATTAAATAATCTAAGATTTTTTCATCATCATCTGATGTATTATCTAGTGCTTTTACTATAGCTTTAATTTTTTCAGCATTATTTTTACCACTATATCCGTCTATTTTACTAGTATCAACTTTAGTTTCCATCATACTTAAGAAGTTATTTGCAATACTAGATATCTTACTAGAAGTATTAGTCATATCTATATTATTAATTGCTAATACAAGATATTTTAATACTTGTTCGTTAGTTGCTGCTGTATTATCTAATAATTTCTTAGCTATTTTTAATATTTTTTCTGAATTAGTTCCAGTATATGAAGCAATCTCACTAGCAGTATAATTACTTTCAAGTTTTGACAAATAATCAGTAGACAATGTTGCTATTTTACTATCAGTATCAGCTCCATCTACTGTATCTTTCATTAGATCAATAAATTTTAAATTTACTAAATAATCTAATACAGCATCACTACCCCCTATTTTATCAGCATAATATATTTGTATTTCCGCTAAGTAATCATCAGCTATGGTCTCTATTTTATCATCTGCTGTGACTCCTTTCACATTCGCGGAGTTAATAGCTAATATATCACATAGTTTTGTTAAGATTGCATCGGAATCAGCGGATTCATTATCTAGTAATTTTGTTGCTATAGTTCGTACTTTTGCATTCGGTGTATCCAATGGCGAAGCGCCATAACCAGATATCTTAGGCACTATATATTTTTCTATCACTTTAGATAAATATTCAGGTGCAAGGTTTTGTACTTTTTCTGAAGGTGAACTACCAGGAATGTTTGTTTTTATATTATCTATTGATATTACTGGTAAATCTCTGTAGATTTTTCCACTATATTTACCTGTACTGGATCCTGAGTTATATGAATATTCCCAAGGATTTTTTAAATACAATCTTAACGGGGCTGCATATAAATTAGACTTGTTATTACTTTTATTTATATACTGATTACTTATTTTTATATTCTTATTTTTTATTAATTGTAAATAAATATCTATTGCATGGTAACCACTTGTAGCTGTTGTATTAGGCAACTCCAAAGCAAGATTTAAATAATCTACTCCATTTTCTTTCTCAGCTTCAGTTAATTCATAGATTACATCAGAATTATCACTTGGTACTTCTACGTATCCATTATAATACTTATAAGTATTAAATAATTGTGAAAATGTCGGTTTATTATCTGCACCTTTATTTTTTAATAATAATCCATACTGTGAATGAAGTACTTTACTTTCTATTTCATCACTGTCACCACTTTTCCTGCCATATATTCGTACAACATTACCAGAATTATCTACTATTCCATTATATATTAATTTACTAATATTTGAATTAAATAATTTACTTACTTCATTATAATTATTAAAATTCTCGGAATACGATTTTAATTTATATATATATTCATTTAGAGGACGTTTTTTCTCATAAATATTTTCATTCTCAAGATTAGGTAATTTTATTTCGCCTTCACCCACATCTACTCTAACTGCTTTATAAACGTCACTTATATCATCTGGAATTACAGCATTACATTTAGTAAAACTAAGATTATTAAATATTCCAGTAGTATTATTTATTGTTAATTTTTTAGCTTTTAATTCATCATCAGTAAATAAATTTATTTTACTATACATTAAATGTCCCACTAATTGCTTTCCATTGGCAACAGTCGAAGTATAAGATAAATTATGTGACTGGAATATTTCCAATACAATATTATCTTCATTATTTAGTGATATATATCTCGATAAATCTATAGTTCCATATGCTATTTGTGCGTCTAGTGTTATTTTATTATCAATACCTGAATCTGTAGTATTATCATCTGCTGGTATTGTCTTGATTACTGAAGCTTTGTCATATATTTTTACACCATTTAATGTGGCTCCAGGAATGAAAGTTATTACTCCGTCTTCTATTTTATATTCACCATTACTGTCATTATAATTTGAATAAGCTGTTTGTTCGAGTTCACCCTGATTAGCCTTGTATTCAAAAAACCTAGAATTTCTAAATCCATTTAATATACCACCACAAGAAGAAAAATGCTGAACACGTAATCTGTCTGGTTGTGATTGTGATAATGCATTTGGGTTTACATATGTCCAGTAATCTAATGTAATATAATCAGTAGTTTGCTCAACAGGAGTATTATTGTTGGGAACTTTATGATATTGCCACTTACCAGCATTAGGTCCATCATTTTCAACAGAAGTAGGTGTTACACCACAATATAATTTTCCTAATACTTGAAAATCACGATTTTGATTAACAAATAAACCAGTTGTTAATACAGTTCCATTAGAATGTATTGTAAATTTATTATTATTTAGTATTTCGCCATCCCTGTATACTTGTAATTTTGCGTTTTGTGCATTAAGTCCTATATTGGTTCTACTTCCTCCATATTCCTGAAACACACAAATTCCTACACTACCATTATCTAAATCATTATCCCCCACATAACATTCACCATCATCACTTATATCCATTTTATATTGAACAACTTGTGATCCACCTGGGATATGAAAAACACCACCATTTATATTTGTAGCAGATTCATTATTATCATTTGCATGAACTCCACTTATTAAAATTAATGAAGAACATAAAAGTGTTTTAAACAATAGATATTTACGCATTAAAACAAACCTTATTAGTAAAATCCTTATATTTATTGTTTCAAATAAATCTTTAATATTAGTAAATATCGTAACAAATTTTTCTAAAGTTTTTATAATAACATTACATTGAGCGCAATCAAATTAATGTATTTTATATAATAAATTTGTATAATATTTATAGCACAACAATAATAAAATTTAATATACATTATATGTAATATATTATATTGTATACAATATATATTGTAATTTAATATAATATTTTTTTAGTAAAAGCAGATACTACATTGCATATTAAAACAAAACCCTTACACATTATATATTCCTTATATAAAGACAATAATATAAAAAGTTTTACAAATAGTGTTCAGTTTTTACTGTAAAATATTAAAGCTATACATAATTTTAAAAAAATGTACAACATATTCTTAATATCAATTGCTATTACCAATCTATAAATCTATATCAGTATGTTTCTTATTAAATTGTATTGTTAATTACTATTATTTCATATAATATTTTAATTTACGATTCCATATAAGCCAATTCTTGTCTGACAAAAGAGTATTGTAATTTACTATTTTGTATACGCTAATCCGTGTCTTACGAAATCGGCCTTTTTTAATTTTTTTACATTAACAGTGCCCCTAGCTGTAAATACTGCTCCTGGATTTATTGTCAATTTTTGCGTTAGTATATTACATTTTGATTCTTGATTGGAATTTACAGTAATATTATTAGAGACAGCTAATTCATCAACTATCAATGGGTTGGATTCTGTACCAGCAGAGAAATTAGAACAGTTACAATTTAATATATAATTAACATTTTCACAATAAGCACAATCATTTTTTAATGCTGTTTCATTTTCATTTGATATTTCATTACCATTGGAATCATGTGAATTAATAAAATTTACTTTATAATTATTAAATGCAGGACCATCATAATTTTGATATATTTGAGTACCCCTTACAGCACTTGTATTATTTTTACTTTCATTATTGTAATCTTGTCGTTTCCTTTCAAGGCAATAATTCACCATTAGTGTTTTTCCAATATCAGGAAAATTACTTAAAACATAAGTTAATTTATCATCATTAGTATTTGCTGCAGATTCTAAATAATCTTTATGATTTGCATCTAAAGAATCATAATCTAAATTATTCTGTATAAATTGTAATGTATACTGAGACAAATTACTTAACATATTTGGGTAGTTATTTACAAAGTCTGTTTCTTGTGCTTCTAATACTTGTTGTTTAGCTTCATCTGATAAATTATCATAATCAGTTTCAGTCTGTGTAGTATAATACTCTGATATTTTTTGAATTAAATTATTATTTTTAAGATAATCGCTAATAAATTCAGCTTGACTACTGGTATTTGTTGATGATTGTTGATGTAACTCAATAAAATTTCCTAATAAAACTATTTGATTTATTGTTATTGATGAATTATTTAGTATATAATTTAGACAATTGTTAAAATCATTTTTATATATGTTCAGATCATTAATGTATATTTGAGGTACTATATTCCAATATTTTGTTTGTTTCATAAAACCATAAGTATAACTAGCCAACTCTTGTAATATCGCATCAGTACTTAAATTATTAAATAATGTATTTCTAACAGCTTCAATAGTTAAAATGGTTTCATTCATATCTGGTAAATTACGATATAGTTTACCATTATAACTATTTTCAGATGTAGACCAGGGATTATTTAATACTAGTTTTAAATTGTTATCATATTGTTTTAATACTTCTTCTTCATTTTCTAGTTCTATATGACTATTAGATATACAGATGTCTTTATTACCAAGAACTTGCACATAAATATCTTTAATATATGGAGTACTTAATGTATGCGTTCCAAAATAATTGAATTGTAGATTTAAATAATTACCTATATTTTCAGCATTAGTTGTAGTATATAAAGCATCACTTGGTACATTAATATAACAATTATAATTAATAAATTTATTAAACAAATCAGAAAAACTAGTATTACTAGTAATACTATTAGTTAATAGTAAACCATCATTTGGTATTGTTGCAACATTATTATTATTTTCATCTGATGAATCATATAATATATTGTTAATAGTATTATCATCATTATATGAAGTTACTTTAATTATATTGTTATTATTTACTCTTCCGTAATATATAGAATTATTATTACAATCGAAAAGTTTCCTTACTTGTAAAAAATTATTGTCACTGGTAGTAACAGTTATTGGAAATATATTAGTATTTAAATTTCTTTTAAATAAATAAATATTACCTTGTCCATTAGTGGGACTGACAAATGGAACAACTAAATTATTCACTTTATAATCAGCCTCTACTTCAGGAATAGCAGCAGTACAATTTTTAAACTTTAAATTACTAAACATCGATACTAACTTTTTATCATCATCAGATTCCCCTGTATCCAATACTTCAATTGATTTACTTTTTAATTCTGACGATTCAAATAGTTCTATTATAGAATTCTTCAAATCTACTTGAAGTTTTTGTCCATCTATTTTCGCAGTATTGGTAATATTATTATCTGTTCTGTATTTATCATCACTAGTGTATTTTATACCATTATTTGCTGTAAATCCCAAATACTTAATTAAACTAAATATTCCACCATTAATTTCTCCATTATTACTAGATCCGTCATTAATTGTAGCACCTGGTACACATGTTACTATTCCACTAAATCCTTCACTTGTTTCGCATTCAACTAATGAATATGACTCTTCAGTAGATTCTAAGTCATTAGCAGCACAAGTATATTTCATATTAGTACAGCCATTCAATATTCCTCCACGTTTTTTTATTTCCTCTGAACCAATTGTTGGAAATTTTTGACATATTAATGTAGTGCCACTTCCTACTACTAATTCCCCTTGATTTGCAAATAAACCATTATTAGTAACTATTGCACTATTAGGTCTTGAAGATGGACGAATATATATTTTTCTTGTATTTAATAAATCTCCATTTTGATTAATAGTTAATTCACCTCTTATTTCATTTACATCAGTTCCTAAATTAGGATTAGTATGCCATAAATAAAGAACAGCTCTAGGATCTGAAGCATCGTCTAATGTCCCATTTCCAACATTTACAACACCAACATTATCTAGCATTAGTCTTGTTGCAGCGACGCTAGCTGTGGGATTAATATTAAGTGTACCTGTTACATTTATTGCAGTTTTATCATTAGCTAATACTTCAAATATTGATAGTGTTTCACATAACAATAGACAGAATAAAAATTTTTTATTTATAATAGAAGACATTAAAGTATTCCAACATATATTATTGTTCTATACAAAATTATTTCATAATAATATTAATTTTTATTTAAAGAATTATTTAGTAATAGTGTTAAAAATTTTATATATTTATTCTTGGTATGATATTGCTGGCAGTATATTATATATAATATAGATTTATATTTGCCAACAACATCTAATACTTTCCAAAATTGTTTATAATATGTTGCATTTAATTAACGATCTATGCAAAATCACTGGTAGTCAATTTTCTTACTGTCATATTGCCACAGAAATTAAATACTGAACCTTGATTTACTACAAAATTTTGTGTTAATATATGAGTAGGACTATTACAAGTGACATTTATATTTTGATTTTCTTCCCCTACAGTAAATTTATCAACAACAAAAGGATTATTACTAGCTCCTGCTGAAAAAGTGTTATTATCACATGATAAAGTATAATATAATATTTCACTTGTTGTACAATCGTTTTTATTTGTTTTTGTATTGTCAATAGCTGAAATTGTTATTTTATAGTTATTAAAAGCTGCGCCCTCATAATTTTGATAAATTTGCGTCGTTCTATTATTATAATTAATTGCAGTGGTGGGTAACATACGATAAATTTTTCCACTATATTCATCACTACTATCTTGACTCCTATATTGCCAAGAATTATTTAGTACTAGTTTTAAATTGTCATCATATTGTTTTGATACTTCTTCTTCATTCTCTATTTCTATATGACTATTAGATATACAGATGTCTTTATTACCAATTAATTGTATATAAATATTTTTAGTATATGGAGTATTTAATGTATGTGTTCCAAAATAATCAAATTGTAAATTTAAATAACCGCCTGTATTTTCAGCACTAGTTTCATTATACAAAGTATTATTTGATAAATCAATATAACAATTATAATTGATATATTTATTAAATAAATCAGAAAAAGAAGAGTCATTTACTACTGAATTATTTAGTAGAATTAAACCATCTGTAGGCATTGATGGATTAGCATCTCCCGAATTATATGCAGTAGATCCATTTGGATTATATACTTTATCTATTGTTCTACCATCACTTTTATAGATTCCATGATATATTTGACTATAACTAAATAATTGTTTTACTTGTCCATAATTGTCACTTGTATTTGCTGTTAATGGATAAAAATTATCATTAATTGTTCTTTTATATTTATATAAATTCTTTGTATCGTTTATTATATTTGTTTCATCTGCATATGGTATTTCTATATTCTTAGCTGTGTATCCACATATATCATTTGGAATATCAGCAACACAATTTGCAAAAGTAAGAGCCCTAAATAAAATGTATGTGGCGCTTTCCTCAGTAAATTTATTATATAATTTTACTGCATTTGCTAACTCTGTTTCATTAAATAACTGTATAGTTGCATTCTGTATATTGGCATATAAACGACATCCACTACTATACACATTGAGATATGTATCAGCCACAGTACCCGCTGCATTTACGTTATATGGTTCTTCATATTGTCCATTATCATTTTTTGCATCTGATTTTAGTAAATATTCAAAATCAATATAATATTTATTAACATTTGTATCTAGTTTTATTTCTAAATATTTTGTTAAATCAATTATTCCTCCATTTATTTGAGCTCTATAACCCTCACCAGATACATCTACTAATGCTGCTCCTGGAATAAATATTATTTTACCATCCCGTGGTTCTGCATTATTATCAGTTACTGGTTCTATAGCATTATTATTATATCTATAATACTTTGTTGCACCTGTTATATTTTTATTATGTGAAAATCCATTTAATATACCACCACGAATACTGTTAGTAAATGAACTATCAGTATTAAGGTGTGCTCCATTAGCACCTACAACAATAGTGCCTTGATTGATAAATAATCCAATAGTCTTTAGGTAAGCATATTTATTTGCAGAATAACCAGAAAAAACATTATTTGTATAAACATGTTGTCTAGTAATGTACAAGAACCCATCATTTAAAAAATTAGAATTATTTAAAGTCATATTGTTAAGAGTACCATTTATTTCACTCCTGTCACCTGTATTATCAATATACAAAGTTCCAGTATAATTATTATTACCATTATTTAAAATACAATCAGTTGTAACAATTACTGATGAGGCACTGATACTGGAATTGCTCCCACTTCCAATATTAAATGTTCCATTAACTAATAACACTCCATTATTCAGACCACTGCTACTTACTGCATTATTGTAGAATAATTTACATAATAAAACTGCACTAATTCCTATTTTTTTATTCAATTTCATAAGAATCCTTAGAACAATATTTAATTACATATAGAATACTTGCACATAAATATTACATAACTATTAATTTATCCAATATTTTATTAGATTAATACAATATTGTATTTTATATTGTAGTATTTATACTATACACATAAATACATTAATATTTATGCAAATTTGATTAAAATACCTGCATGCTTATGGGCGTAATAAATATTTAAAATAACTTATAAAATCATGTTAAAATAATATATATAAATATAACTATAACATGCTATGACTTTTGATAATCAAAAAAATAATAATATAAATTCAAATACTATAGATATTAATGATTCAAATACAAATAAAACAAACAGTAATACGGAAAATAATAATATCAAAAATATAGACAGTAATATTACTAATAATAGTTATAATGCAAATTCAATAAAAGTATTAAAAGGATTAGATGCTGTAAGAAAACGTCCAGGTATGTATATAGGAGATACTGACGACGGTACTGGTTTACATCATTTAGTGTATGAAGTTATTGATAATTCAATAGATGAAGCATTGGCAGGATACTGTAATGAAATAAAAATAGAGTTAGAAGATGATGATTTCGTAACTATAACTGATAATGGAAGAGGTATTCCAGTAGATATTCATAAGGAAATGGGAATATCAGCAGCTGAAGTAATAATGACTCAATTACACGCTGGTGGAAAATTCGACCAGAATTCATATAAAGTATCAGGTGGATTACATGGAGTTGGAGTATCAGTTGTTAATGCTTTATCTTCAATACTACAATTAACTATTTGGAAAAATAATAAAAAATATTACATGGAATTTAGTAAAGGAGTAGCATTATTTCCATTGAAGTTAATAGAAGAAAATACAGAAATAAAATCAGGTACTATGATTAGATTTAAACCTGACAGTGAAATATTTAAAATTACTAGATTTGAAAGACCAGTAATTGAAAAACGTATTAGAGAATTAGCATTCTTAAATTCTGGAATAAAAATAATTATTAATGATAATAGATTAAGTTCTAATAAATATTCAAATACTTTGTATTATGAAGGCGGATTGGAAGCTTTTGTAAAATATATAGATTCTGGAAAGAATATATTACATTCCAAAATAATAAAAGCAGATAATAGTAAATCTAATAATGATATAACAGTACAAATGGCTATGGAATGGACTGATAGTTATCATGAGAATATATTATGCTTTACTAATAATATACCTCAGCATGACGGAGGTACTCATTTAGCAGGATTTAAATCAGCATTGACTAGAGCAGTAATGAACTATATTACAAAAAATGGTATTAAAAACTCAGGTAAAAAAGATTTAAAAGATGTAATAACTGGAGATGATATAAGAGAAGGCCTTACTTGTATATTATCAGTAAAAGTCCCAGATCCTAAATTTTCATCTCAAACTAAAGATAAATTAGTATCTTCAGAAGTAAGACCGGTAGTAGAGTCAGTTATAAATGAATCTGTTAGTTATTGGTTTGAAGAAAATCCAAGTATGGCTAAAGTAATTATTGATAAAATATTTGAGGCAGTCTCAGCTCGAGAAGCTGCTAGAAAAGCCAGGGAAATTACTAGGAGAAAAGGAGTATTAGATATAGCTTCATTACCTGGAAAATTAGCTGACTGTTCTGAAAAAGATCCTGCATTAAGCGAAATGTTCATAGTAGAAGGAGCTTCAGCTGGTGGTTCTGCAAAAATGGGTAGAGATAGAAAAACTCAAGCTATATTGGCATTAAGAGGAAAAATATTAAATGTTGAGAAAGCTAGATTTGATAAAATGCTGTCTTCTGAAATAATAGGCACTTTAATTACTGCTGTAGGTACTGGTATAGGTAAAGAAGAATTCGATATTAATAAAGCCAGATATCATAAAATAGTAATAATGACAGATGCTGATGTTGATGGCAGTCATATAAGAACTTTATTGCTTACTTTCTTCTATAGATATATGCCTCAAATAATAGAAAAAGGATATCTATACATCGCTCAACCACCACTATATAAAGTAAAAAGAGGTAGTTCTATAGTCTATATAAAAGATGAGAAAGAATTTGAAAATTATATACTAGATGAAGCTATAAAAGGTTCTAGACTTATATTTAACGATGGAGATACAGTATTAGGAGAGGATTTAAAGCAAATAGTAGAAGTAGTAGTAAATATTAATAGATCATTAGAATCTTTAACTCCTTACGTTAATAATGTAGTATTATTAGAAAAACTATTTCTAAGTGGATGCCTAATGAATTTTAATAGTGAATACTTAGAAATACTTGAGAAATATCTCAATAATATATCCACCAAAGATATTAAATATAGTGTAAAATTAATTAATAATAAATTGGAAATACTAGTAGATTCGTTTGGGTCTCACGAAATTATAAATATTAATAATGAATTATTAAGTCAACCAGAAGTCCAAGCTTTAAATAAATTACGTAATAGAATGTATAGTATGTTTTATGACAGAGCAATATTAGAATTATCTAATGGAGCAGAACAATACAGTATAGATGGACCTTTATTGTTAGAGAATAAAATATTCGAATACGGTAAAAAAGGATTGACAATAAGTAGATATAAAGGATTAGGAGAAATGAACGCTGAACAATTATGGGAAACGACATTAGATCCAGTATCAAGGACTTTATTACAAGTAGAACTAACGCAAGCTGAAGAAGCAGATAAAATATTTTCATTACTAATGGGAGACCAAGTGGAACCAAGAAGAGAATTTATACAAACTAATGCTGAAAAAGTTAAGAATTTGGATGTGTAACGCATAATGAACAAGAGAAATTTGGCTATTCAATCAGAGCATACGGTGCATAACAAACTATTAAAAAATATTAATCTGGAAGAGCTGAAATGATTTGGAGGTGTAATCCGAAATGTAAAATACTTGTCAAATTATCTGGATATATTACTAATATTAACTAGAACTTAACTAATAAATGTTAACTTAAAAGAAGATAGAAGGTTTTTTATGGTTATATTGTGGCTAAACTTTTAAATAAGTTATTTCTAATAATGGGAATACTAGTAAGTAATATTAATGGATATTGTACTCAAACTACAGGAATGATAGTAGAGTGTGGAGGATTGGGTGATATCAATCCTGTCCTTTCCCTAACTGAATCAAGGCAAGTGGATGTTAATATTACTGTAGGAGCTTTACCAGAAGAATATAAAGTATTCGAAAATAATACGCTAGGAAAATTATATGCAATGAAGAATAAGGATAATAAATTTATACTACAAGAGACTGAGGAACCATCTAATATTGAAGTACTACCTATTAGTGAAGGGTATTTTAAAATCGGAAGTGATGGAAAGGGTGTATTAAACACTGATGATATATACTCATCAGACAATGTTGATTATGCTAAATATGATACCAATAATTATTATTTATTAGATACTCAAGGTCAAATTCCAACAGAAAATAAAAAAGAAGTTAAAGTTATTGATTTAAGAAATAATACTCAATATTTCTTTTATGAAGATAATATATTTGAAAATACTGGTAAAACTACTGCTGATTTAAAACCAGCAGTATTAGATCTTAATGGACATACTCTTACTGTAAATAATCAAATTATAGATGGTAATAATGTTCCTTCAACCATAGTTATGACACAATTAGGAACTACAGGCCCAAATCCAGGAACAATAGATCTAGGAAAAGATAATATCCTATCAATAGAACCAGGGGCAATCGTAGGAAATGGCGAGGAAAAGCCTGTAACTGTAAACAATGGAGTATTAGATTTATGTAAATTTTTTAATGAAGAAGGAAAATTAAGTGAGTGTGCAAACATTGCTATAAGTTTCGGTAATAGTAAACCTGCAATAAAACTATTCGATGAAGAAAATAATACTTTGGAACAATTAGAAAAAGTAATGCAGAATTATGGTGGGACCACACTATTTCCAAATATAGATTTTGGAGGAGAAACTCCTAATTTTACAGCCTTATCATCCTCTAGTGGAAACATAATAAATTGTAATATAGTTAAACAACTATTTAATCTTAGTGAAGAAGCGCTCGAACAAATAGAAACTAAATTAATAGCGGAAGATTTCGACGATAAGGATAAATTATTTAATGTAATAGACCATGTTAATGCAAATAATGAATTTCAAATATCTAGTATACTAGATTCATTAATAGACAAGGGAGTACTAGTAGCTAATGGTGTAGAAGAAACTAATGTATTGCTTACAAAGCAAGATTGTCAGAAAATTACTAGCCAAGAAAAAACATTAGCCTCAATATTTCAAGATGGTTTTAAAGGAACAGTAACTATAACTAATGATTTAACATCAACAGGAGAGGATGATGATCCAGAAGTCAAAGTTAATATTGGTGGTATTTCATTAAATCTTGCATTTTTAGAAGGTGGTAAAATTTCAGACCTAATGACTGGAACAGAAGCACCAGAACAAATAAAGTACACTACTTTAAATATGAAAGGTAAAACATTAACAGCAGATAAAATAGTAATTCCAGCAAATACTAGATTAAAACTAAAAAATGGTACTCTAGTATTAGAAAATATAGACAATAGCTAATACATAAATATAAGGAGAGGGAATATATTGCTTAGAACAGCTACTATTTTTCTCTTCTTAGCTGATATATAAAAATATGTAAATTATTATAATAATATCTGGTCTAATTATATATATGTAAAATATACAAAAATTAGATATTGCTTAATATACACTATTATATAGATGTAATAAGGTCAAACATATTTATAAATTTGTTATATATAAATAACAATATATAAGATATATATGTGAAACTATAAACTAGTATAATATAATACTAGACTTGCCATATAAATATTATGAGTTTTATAAGTATTAATAATGTAATAATTAATTTATAATTTTATTTGCAATAACTTATAACAGGTAATCATTTTGATATTTATAATATATAATATATATTCTAAATAGTTTTACAATATAAACTTATTACACTGAAATTACTAGCACACTATAAATAATTATTCTGCACAGTATTCTTTTTCCACTGCATCAATATTATCAGATTCTATTGAGTTTCTTATATCTTCCATCATTTTATTTAAAAACCTTATATTATGAAATGATATTAATTGTCCTCCTAAAATTTCTTTAGCCTTAAATAGATGATGTATATAAGCTTTAGTAAAATTTCTACAAGTATAACAATCACAATCATTACTAATCGGACTAAAATCTTCAATAAATGGAGCTGAAGTTATATTAACATTATTACTGTTTTTTATTTTATTTTCTTTAACTTTTACTAAAGCTATACCATGTCTAGCAATTCTAGTTGGACTTACACAATCAAAAGTATCTATACCGTATTTAAAACATGTAAATATATCTTTAATACCACCAATACCTAATAAGTGCACATATTTATTATCATTTAATATGCCTTTAGTCATTTTTACTATTGAATACATTTCATCAACGGTTTTTCCCAAACTACCACCTATAGCTAATCCATCAAAATCATTCTCATTAGCAAATGCAGAACTTTCAAGTCTTAAATCTTCATGTATTCCACCTTGTACTACATTAATTAATCCTTGTTTGCCATTTCCACTTCTTTCCAATTCATCTTTACAACGTAATGCCCATCTTTTACTTCTAACCATTGAATTAGAAACCAACATTTTATTAGTATGGTAAGGCGTACATTCATCTAAACAAACTATAATATCAGCACCTAAAGCTATTTGTGTTTGAATTGATAATTCAGGAGTTAATAGTATTCTCTTACCATTTATATAAGATCTAAAAAATGCTCCTTCTTCAGTTATTTTTAATAAACTCTTTTTACTTTTAGGTAATTTAACACCTTTTATTTCAGCATCAACTCCACCGTATCCTAAACTGAATATTTGATAACCTCCTGAATCAGTAAACATAGGACCATTCCATCCCGTGAATTTATGTAATCCTCCAGCTTTTTTTATTATTTCTGGACCAGGTTGTAATAATAAATGATAAGTATTAGATAATATAATTTGAGTGTTCTCTTGTTGCAAATGATTAATAGTAACTCCTTTTACATTAGCTTTAGTACCGCAGAATATTATAGCTGGAGTTTTAACATCTCCATGAGGAGTATGCACTATACCAAGCCTTGCATTACACGATGTGCTTTTTTTTATTATTTCAAACCTAAATCCAGAATGAGTCATTTATTTTATATAACAGATTATATGCGTATAGTGTAACATATTAATAAAAATATTAACTATAGATATATCACATTAATCTACTAACTTTATATTTAGTTTTTTAATCAAAATAGCATTCCTCACTATCTAAACAGTGGTATACATATTATTTATGTATAATTTATGGTTATATTAATTTTAATTATATTTTATTTTGCTATTACTATATTTAACTTTTTAAATAAAATACTATCTTTTCCTTCTTTTATATTATCAACTGTTAATAATTTCTCTCCTGAGAATAAAGCATTAGCTCCTGCGAATATACATAAAGCCTGAGTAGAGTCATGTAATGTATTTCTTCCAGCTGCTATTTTTACATAAGATTTAGGCATTAGTATTCGAGCCAAAGCGATTAACCTCACAAAATCAAAATCATCAATGGGATGAGAGTCATCTACTCTAGTGCCTTCTATTTTTACTAGTTTATTTATTGGTACACATTTTGGTGGAATCTTCAAATTAGCTAATAATACTAGCATTTTTACTCTATCTTCATTAGTTTCTCCCATACCAACAATGCCACCTGAACAAACATTAATACCAGCATTTTGAACTATTTCTATAGTATTAATTCTATCTTGAATAGTCCTAGTAGTCACTATATTGCTGTAATACTCTGGAGAAGTATCAACATTATGATTATAATAATCCAATCCAGATTCTTTTAATTTTTTAGCTTGGTCTTCAGTAAGAAATCCAATAGTAGCACAAGTTTCCATGCCTAAATTATGTACAGCCTTAATAATTTTACACATGTTATCAAACTCAGTAGCATTCGATAAACACCTACCAGAAGTACTCATACAAAATCTACTAGCGCCACGTTCTTTAGCATTCTTAGCAGCTGTTACAACTGTTTCTATATCAAGCATAGGTGTTATTGGCATTCTCTTACCATTTCGTACAGATTGGGCACAGTAGGCACAGTCTTCCAAACAACCTCCAGTTTTAATACTTAAAATATCACTAATTTGCACAGTTTGTTCATCCCAATACTTTATATGAACTTCATGTGCCTTACGTAGTAAAGTAAAAAACGGTAAAGAAAATATTTCAAAAGCTTCTTCATATTTAAATGACATGTATTTTACAAAACAATTAAATTTATATAATAATTGTATAAAAAAGTATTATGAATTACAATAATCCATTGTATATAAATGTTGGTCAAAGAACAAAATTAACATATAAATTTATGTTTTTTTTTAAACTATTAAAACTATGCATATTGTTGTAATTTATGTTAAAATTAACTCGGAATTAATATACAATATTACAATTATTTTATGAATCTTTTCATTACTGGTACAGATACCGATGCTGGTAAAACAACAGTATCAGCATGGATTTGCTCTAATATAAATACTAAGTATTGGAAACTAATACAAACAGGTAACGATTCTGATTCCAGTATTATAAAACTATATGCACCAAATACTAAAATAATACAAGAAGCTTATAAATTAAAAGCCCCACTATCAGCGTATGATGCTGCTACACTAGAAAATATTAAAATAGATATAAATAAATTTAAAATAAAATTAGATAACGCTATTATAGAAGGAGCTGGAGGTATTTTGGTTCCTATTACTGATAATTATTTAATGATAGATGCCATTAAAGATACTAATTCAAAAGCATTAATAGTAACTAGAGCTAAATTAGGAATGATTAATCATATATTATTAACAGTATTTGCATTAACACACAAAGAAATACCAATTATAGGAATAGTAATTTGTGGTAACATTGAGAATAATATAAAACAGACAATAGAAAAATTTTCAGGAGTAAAAATATTAAGTGTATTACAAGAAAGTAATAATTTATTAGACACATTCAAAAACACTCCAATTCCGGAAGAAATAAAAGAAGTTTTATTAAATTAATATATGATTTTTAATACAATTTATTTCATAAAATATATAGAATAATATTAAATATTAATGCATATGTTAATTATATATAATACTATTATTACTACTGGTTAATGTAGTGAATACACAACGAAATTATTGAAGTAAAATTTCAATAAACTATTGACATGCCACACATAATTTGCAATGTATTTATCATTATATGTAAATTACATTTTATTATTCTAATAATATAATAAAGAATAGACTATTTAATCATGAGTTTACAAGGAATTAGTATTAAAACACAATCAACTAACTTAGAATTTTATAAAATAATCAAAATAAATAAAGATCACATCTTATTAACATAATTAATAATGAGCCATTGAAGATAATAATACTTTATAATATCTTAGTTAAGTTATTTATTAATAATTACCTATATATACTTTAAATTTATTTATAATAAAGTTTGTATTGTGGTATTTACATTTGAGTAGTTCTGTAGAAATGCTATATAAAATATCATTTACATTTTATATAACTTTGTAGAAATGCTATATAAAATATCATTTACATTCCAATAACTTTGTAGAAATATTATAAAAATAGAATTATATTTTTAATACAGTTTTTAACACAATTACTATAAATAAGAGAACATGCAAGGTTAAAAAAATGCAACAAACATTACTTTGAGTACAGAAAAATTATATTTGAAGATATAAAAATTATATAAGTTGTTAACAGATTGTTATTAAATATTTCATTGGTATATATTAGTATTAAATATATGTTTTTAATATATATTCATATAATTATTAATTTACAATTTGTAGAATTGATAGATCGCATGTTACAATTCATTAACAGATATTGTATGTGATGGCTTATGTATAATTCGTCAAAGTATTGGTCCTGTCTACTACAGGTTTCATTAACATTATTAATAGTATGTAATAATATTGGTTATACAGAACTTGATATTATTAGTAATGAATCAAATAATATCAATGTAAAAGCACTACAAAATAATGAGTTTCCATCAAATAAATTTAGTAGTTTATCAACAAATAATCAACCAAGTATTATTTTAAATAATGATAATTCAAAATTGGGTTTACAAAATTTAAAACCATGTTTAAAACACAGTGATATAAAACAACAGAAACAAAATAATAAAAGAGTTACTTTTTCATTAACTGAGGAACAACAAAAGAACATAACAGCCAAAGAACACATGACTTGGAAAGAAAAATTAAAACTTGTAAAAAGAATAGATAACAATATAAAACAAAATAAAAGTATACAAAATGTATTACCAACAAATAATATAAATAAATTAAATAGTAATAATGTATCAATGGTAAACAAAAGCACAAACCAAAACAAAAATATACAAAATGTAAAAGAAAATATAAATAAACTACTAGATTATAATGTTGGATGTGACAAACAACATACAGTAATAGAAGCCCTATTGGATGAAGCAGGAAGTAAAAAAGAACTAAATATACAACAGAATATAAGCAATCAAGAACAAGAAAACAGACGTAAAGAGAAGGCACAAGCAATACAAGATTTAAAAGAACCGACAGAACTGACAGTAACCAAGAATGATGTTCGTAATGATATAGTAAAAGAACTAAAAAACAGTAGTGTTCTAGGTTTTAAGTTTAAAATTATATTGGATTGTAATGATCTAATGAATAATATTAGCGATTGTGAGGCTAAGGATAATTTGAATATAAATGCTTATAAAATAAATGAGAAAATAAACGAACTGTTTGTAAATTGTCCATCAATAGACAATGTTAATTTATACACTATTCTTTATAAGAATAAAGATGATAAAGAACTAATTAGTAAACTTAACGCTAGTGCTAAATTACATCATTTATTACATGGAGATCTATTAAAAAATAATAAGGAAATATTGGTATCTCAACCAAGTTGTACTTATGATAGTTGTCTTTTCACTCCAAAGTTAGCTAAGGAATTTAATGATACAGATTATAACAAATATTTTCGTATTATATTAAATGCTTCATCACGTTTGTTTGAAGAAAAAGATAAGGAAAATTTGAAGAGAGAAAGAGCTTTTTTAAGTCGCAAAGCATGGGATCATTTCAAAGAAAATAAGTTTAATTTATTCAAAAATCCATTAGATAATAATATAACTTGGGAACAATTCTTCGCATGTTATCAACAGATAAACTTATTAGGTTATCAACAAACAAACCCAACAGATGATAAACATGTGAACCCAGCAGATGATAAACAACAAATAAAAAATGAAGTAAATAAAATAACAAAGGAAAGATTTCAGATAGTTTTAGATAAGTTTTTTAATAAAATTTCATATGAAGAATTTATAAAAAAATATAAAAGTCCAAGTAAATTAACATCAGTTGAAGGTGCATTATTACAAGATGCTATGGAATGGGAAACTTTAAAAGAAAAAAAAGAATGTACACTATTACAAATAGTTGCACCGACTATTAGCATAATTGACAAACTAGAGCCTGCCTTTACTTCAGAGGACAATCAAGAGTTCTATAAAATGCTATTACAAAATATTAATGTTTATTTTGATTGTAACCAATACGTAATATCAATAAAGAATAAAGATTTATTTAATAGTCTATTTAATGAAATAATCAAAAATATTGAGATTACAAAGGATAATAAAGGTAATAGTTTTTTTAGTGATAATGAAATAAAAGTTTCTAAAACTGAGGACTTTAAACAAACATTAACACAATTATTGATTTCTAAATTTTATAAAAATGATTGTTTAAATACATATTTTTATATTGATGAAAACACTGGAGAATTTAAGCAAAAACTAGTATCTGATAAAGGAATACCTTATCAATATTTAGATTTATCAATGTTTAGGTAAAATAACATGGCAATATTTAGCATTTGGATAAAAAAACATGGAAAGAATTAATATTTGAATTACTTAACATTACATGTTAATATCAGGTGGTTAGTATAAACCTAGTCTCACTATATAATAGTGAGGTACTATTGCTATATTATATTTCACTGGAGCTAGTTTGTTTTATTATCCACTTATTTGTATTATTATCTCCCTGACTGTTATTATCTAATAGTATTGAAGTTGCAAATACCCACTTATGTCTAACATCCCTATATATTCTATTTGGATTATCTATTGATTGACCATTAATATCGACCATTGCAGCCATTTGTCTAACATCCATGACTACTAGTAATTGTATTGATTCGTATGAAACTATTATATCTGATAATATTGTTTGTTTGTGTATTATATTGATTTCTTGTCTTAAATTTTGTTCTTCTCTTCTTTTTATTTGATTTGCAAAACTATTATATAAATTTTCTTCTAAAGATTCTTTTAATATTTGATGTTTACCATTTATAAAAGCATCAAAAACATTATCGAAAGTTTTTTCCGCATTTTTTAAAAATACTTCAGGAACAAAATCAGGAATAATTTCTTTTAATCTTAGTAATTCTCCAGATAATTTAGGATCAACTATTTGAACAGGTTGTAATATTGTTAGTGCATTTTTATCATTATGTAAAGAGGAATTAATTAAAGCTTCAGTTGCTATTTTAATTTTTGTTTCTGAATCATTATTGTTATCACGCATGTTATTAATATCATACTTATCATTACCAAATATACTGTATAATTTAATAAATATATAAATTGCAACAAATATAATAAAAACTAAAAATAGTGACATAATATTAATCCCTTATTAACAATATATTTTATTCACTCTGTAATATATCCAAATTTATCTTGTAGGACATAATAACACCCAATCTATTCTTACAGCCAAACAATTCTAATTTGGTATAGATTAATTTCATAAGCCGAGTTCTGTCTAGGATATTAAAATTCTCAAACTAGCATCTATAACAGTATTTGCTACATTATTTTGTAATAAAACTATATACACACTAAATCTAAAAATTTAAAATCCATGATTGATCATTTATCTAGACTTAATATTACTATTAAGTTCAAGCAACCTACCCGAATAGCTATAGTTGTAAGCTCCTACGAAATTAATCACGCTACTCCTATTTGGTTTTGCTTCAGATGGGGTTTGCAATACCATATATGTTACCATACATGTGGTGAGCTCTTACCTACGCCTTTTCACCCTTACTATATATTATAATATAGCGGTATATTTTCTGTTGCACTTTCCATGTACTAAAATAGTACTCCGGACGTTATCCGGCATCTTGCTTACATGAAGCTCGGACTTTCCTCTTAAAGTATAATACTTCAAGCGATCAATCAATTAATCTATACTATAATAATTCTACCATATTATTTCTATAATATAAATACTGCTATGGCGAATATAAATACATTTATCATCATACAACAATATATCGTTTTATAGTAAAAATCTCTTGACACTATTTGCTTTAAATTATAAAATAACAATATATTAACGAATTATGTTAATATTTTAGTAAATTATAGTTTTTTATAAAGGAGTTGTTATATGCAAAAAAATATTAAGCTTGTAAAAGTAAAAGTAAAAAAATCGTTAGTCAAAAGCATATTGTTATCAGTAATGTCAATTGTTACGTGTGGGAACAGTATGAGTTCTCAACCGTTAAAGAAACCAATACTAATTCCATATTCAAATGACCAACAATTATCAAACAATATACAGAATACTAATAATTGTAATAATCAATCTTTTAATTTTATAAACAACAATAGCACAAAAAATGGTATACAAAGTGTTATAAAAGATGCAGCACAAAACAAAATGATATTCTCTAATTCAATACCAAATAATTTTCGGAATCCAATTGATTATAGTAGTACAAATTATTTACAACACATGTCAAACAATAATTCCAGTATAGATTGGAATAATACTAATTTATTAGATATTTTCAACAATACAAATACCAAAGCATTAAATAATGTAAACAATCAACAGGATATCAATAATGCGAATCTAAATAATTTGTTGACCCTAGGGTTAGATAATATCGATTATATTAATACACAGTATTTATCACTGATATCAAACAATAATTTAAACGGCAAACCACTCCTAGGAACAAAATCGACAATACCAAGCAATAATCGTATTGGCAACAACAAAGAGACACTACAAAATAATTATACAACAGAGAAACAAAGTCAGCAAAATAATATAAAGAATCCAATATACAAATCTAATACATTGGTTCCTGAAAGCAACACAAGCCCTCTAATTCCATTAGATGAAGATGATGACGATGATGAAGACAAGAAACAAAACTGTAATTTGATCAATCAAAAAGATACGAGAGTTAATGATTTATTGAATAATAAACAAAGTGGTACTCTAAAAATAGATAAGCTTAACAAGAATTTAGTACTTGATAAGCAAAATGATAGTACTAATGTAAATAACAGAATATTCAACGTAATAAACACTGGAAAATATGATAATATAAAAGATTTATTTACTACAAATGCATTAAATAGTATTACAGATAAACAAGTAGAGCAACTAAAACTTACAATGGGACAAATACAACAAGATGAATATGTCCAAGTGAAGCTTGATATAATAAAGCAAATAAAAGACAATATAACATTAACAGAAGATAATATAATAAAGTCTTTGTCTCAAGACTACGAAGAAAAAGACTATCAAAAATTGAACTATCGTAGTTCTCAACAAGCAATCATCGATGAATTTAATCGCATATTTTTAGAGATTTGTCAATCAAAATTTTGTAACATCTTTAAAGATATTAATAACACCACGTGTGCATTATCAAACCAATTAACAAATATATTTATTCATGCTTATGCAGATCAATACAGAGGTTTGATTAACAAAGTTATTGATAATCAGACAAAAAACCGTTTTAGTGGTATTAAAATTGTATTATCAAAAGAAGAATTTTATGATAAAACATTACCGTTAGTACATACATACTGTTGTACAAAAATTTTCACTGAGGAATTAAGAAATAAATTGCACAATAATATTTTTAATAATATTTTACGCTATTATAGATTCTTACATTTAGAGATAGCTGGTCTTTCTAATCAAGAATTACAACAAAAACAAGAAGTGATGACTTTTGTAAAACAATTGAAACAAGAATTACAATCAAATCTATTCAAAATATTAAATACATTAAATAAATTGCGTTATCCGGTATTAAATACAAGAGAAAATTTAAAGATAATAAACAATGAAAATATGGCAAAACACATAAACAATCCATTAAATAATTCTTTTATAATGGAAGATAAAACACATAGATCAATAAAGATTGATGGAATAGACCTAGGCACTAAAGAAGATGAAACATGGTTAGTAATTCTTAAAGATGAGCACTTCGTTCTAGCGGATCTAAAAAATAATATGGATCAAGTAACAGGAAAGCCAGTAGATGGCAAGCCAGATGAAATGGAAATTATTAATACTCAATATCAATTAAAAACTAATGAAATAAATCAATTTAAATTCCCAACAAATATAACATTTACTAATGCGTTAAACATGCGTAATGCTCTTAAACCTAAACCGATATATGATATGTGGAAGAAGTCTATTGAGAAGTCTATTAAAGAGTCCAAGAATGAATTACGTAAAGCCCAATACAAAAAACTGTTTTATACCACAGCTAGCGAGGAAGTTATCCAAAATATAAAAATGCAGGATAAGATACAAGAAGTTAATAAGGAAAGAAGAATAATAAAATATAGTATAGATGATATTATAAAAGATAATAATACAAATAATATAATTCCAAACAATAATGTAGATAATAATCCAGTACAAATAAATATAGCAAATAATAATGATATGATTATTGATGATGTAAATAATAATACAATTAACAATACTAATAATAATATAGATAATAAAAAATAATTGACAGAGTAAAAAGTTACAATAATAGGTAGTCATTAAAGAAAGCTACCTATTAAATGCCATTAGTTATTTACTATAAATATGTAAAATTTTTAGATATTTTGTGTCATTTATTTATTAGGACATAAGAATTATTAATTAATATATTATCGTGTTTTAATTGGATTAAATATCTTCCTGTGCTAATTTTCTTAATTTATATCTTTCTATTTTTCCAGTGGTTGTTTTAGGTAGTTCTTTTAAGTAAATTATCTTATAGGGCTTAGCAATCGCTCCTATTGCTTTTCTTATATTTTTAATTATTTTGGAGTCTAAGTTTTGTTTATATAAATCAATATTAATAGATAAATTTGGTTCCTCTTTATATGACTTTGGATTTTCGTTATTGCTTAAATTAATATTGTTATTTAGTTTATTTATACTGTGTTCTATTTGTGCCTTCTTTATTTGTTTTATAGTATTAGTATTTTTATCTACATTTGTGTTACTAGCATTTGTTTGATTATTATCTTCTAAAATATTTTTGTTCTCTTTTATATTACTTTGTTTTTGTTCTTTACTTTGCAATATTTTCATATTATTTTTATTATCTCGTGTTTGTGCTTTATTGGGCAATATATTTATATTACTGTTATTGTTTTGGGTTTGTTCATTACTGTGTAATACTTTTATATCAACTTTATTATTTTGTTCTGGTTTGTTATTTTTTAATACTACAAATACTACAGCTGCTTGTCCAGTTAGTTCATGTTCAATAGCAATTGTTGCTGTTTCCTTTATTTCTTCCATTTTACTAATAGCATTTTCAAATTCAGTAGTACTTAATCTATGACCAGAGATATTAATTACATCATCTACTCTTCCTGATATTTTTATTGCTCTATATTCTTTATTGTTATTATTATTTATTGTTATATATTGTGCACCATCTCCTGTGTAATATTTTTCATTACTTGTAATTTTTATATTATTCTTTGCATTTTGCATATGTTGTGTATTACTAATCTTATCTGTTGTTATACTATCTAATATGTATTTATATTTTCCTGGATAGTTATTAGTAATTACTAATTGATTATCTTTACTATCTATTTCTACTTTAACTCCAAAAAATGGAAAGCCAGCTACTCCTGGTATTTGTTCTTTTGTATTTCTTATTGGAGCTAGTATAATACCTCCTGTTTCTGTCTGCCACCAAGTGTCCATTATTGGCAATTTCTTTTTTCCTATATTTTCAAAATACCATTGCCAAGCAGATTCATTTAGGGGTTCTCCTACACTTCCCAGTATTCTTAAGGATGATAATTTATATTTATTAACATACTGAATATTACAAGCCTGTAATGACCTAATAGCAGTTGGAGCTGTATAAAATATACTTACTTTTTCTTTATCTATAATTTCCCAATACCTATCTGGATTTGGATACATGGGGGTTCCTTCGAATAATACTATTTTTAATCCCCAAAATAAAGGAGCGTATACTGTATAACTATGACCAGTTATCCATCCAATATCAGAAGTACAAAAACTTACATCATCTTTATTACAAGCAAATATATTTTTAAAAGTAGAAGAAACATATAACATATAAGGCAAAGCAGCGTGTACTACTCCTTTAGACTTACCTGATGTTCCTGAAGTATATAATATAAATCCTTCATCTTCATTATTTAGCCACTCTATGGGAACCTCTTTAACTAATTGCTTATAACTTACTGTATCTTCATCTAGTACTATTACTGAAGGCACATTTATTTCAGATTTATTTGTATTAGATTTATTATTAACAGGATTATTTTCGTTAGTATTATATTGCTTTATATTTCCAGTATTGATACTATTACTGAAATTATTATTTTTTATTGATTCACAAACTTCTTGTACTGGCTTGAGTAACTCTATTGTTTTTCCTCCTCTACTACATTTTTCCATTGTCAATATTACTTTAGCTTTACTTTCAATTATTCTATTTTTTAAAACTTCACTGGAAAAACCAGAGAACACTACCATATGAACTGCTCCTATTCTTGCACAAGCTAGCATAGCAGCAACTGATAAGTAATGATTAGGCATATATAAACATACTGTATCGCCTTTTTTAATACCTTTTTGTATAAGCAAATTAGCTATATTTTGAACCAAATTTAATAATTGTAAATAAGTGATTTCAACTCTATCTTTTGGATCATCGCCATACCATACAATAGCGGTTTTAGAAGGGGTGGAAATAGCATGTCTATCAACACAGTTATAACACAGATTGGATTTTCCTCCTGGACACCACTTGTTATTATTATAGTCAAAAGAATTAGTAGGTTTTGTTTGCCAATATATTGGTTCTATTTGAGTATTCCAGAATTTACAAGGATCATTTATTGAAATATTATATAAATGTTTATAAGTGTAAAGATTGGAAAAAGAATTACAATAATACTCTTGAATTATATTATTTTGCATTCTAGACTTTTTCACTTTATGTTTATTTATATTATTATGTATATCGTTATTTAAATCAATATTATAATTAATTGGCATATAAAAAACTATATAATAACCAATAATGATACGTAAACATTGTAACACATATTGTTATAAGACAGATAATGCTTATCGGAACGTAGATTATTGCTATTATTATTAATATAATTATTTTAGTAATATACACTATATTACCACTTATATATACTATTTGTTAATAACACAAATACTTATATTATATGCATAATATTAGCACAAAACTCATTGTTAATATAAATGATATAGTATAATTGATTGTTTGTAAATAATATCTAATTAATAAAATTATTTATAATCATTTGATATAAGCTTCAGTGAAAAAAGTAACATATATTAATCAATGCGATAAACGAGTATTCATACTACCTAGTTTAAATAACATGTATTTTGTATTGTAATATTCTTTTAAGTTTTATACTATTAGTATCAACTGACTAATACGATATCAGTTGCAAATATTAAATACTAGAGATTAATAATAAGTGTTTTACTTATATTAAATAAAATTATTATAATAATACCATCGATATCTATACATTCATTTCCATTAGTATATTCATTGTATATAGTAAAGTGTTCTACCACTTAGTATTTATCTTTAATAAATACAGTATTAGTATGCATTATTTATGTATATTTTTGATTATAAATTATTAAATTGTTGCTTTTGTATATATAATTTTTTATATCAATTTAAATTACAACTTATTAATATTCAGTATATTGTTTATGTATACGTGTTAAGTAATTTAATTATTTGTAAGTAGTTAAACAATCCTTTATAAACCAAGACATTATACCCTTGAAAAATATATGTTGCAACTAGTACTTATTAGTACTAATAGTGATATTTTCTTATTGCTGCCGAATTATTTAATAGTCCAAATCTATATTCTTTTATATATTTTAAGTATTTAGATAATTCACAGATTGTATTAATCAAAATCTGTTTAGTAAATGATCTTTTTATATTTTGTTAACTAATTTTTAACTTCTGTTAATTAAAATTTTAGATATTAGGTAACAAACTGCTTCATATGAGTTTTAAATTACTATTATTATTACTGAATGTAATATTATTAACAACAGCTTGTGATTTATTAACACAATATAAATCATTATCTGAAAAGGTTGATGATTGTTCTATAAAACAATTAGCATCACCAATACAAGATGAAATAATAAAAACAAAACCTAAAATAAAAACAATAAAACCAATAGTTGAAATACCTCAGAAGTTTAAAAGAAGAGTATCATTATTAATAAATGAAACTTTACCATTAAAATCAGTATTATATGAAGTGTCTAAACAATTAAATATTAACATTCAAATAGATCCAGATATTAATTCTAATGTAATATTTAGAGCTAATAACAAACCGTTTATAGAGGTAGTAGATGCAATTTGTGATATAGCAAATTTAAGATATACAATCCAAAATGATTTCATGAAAATAGAAAAAGATTTACCATATTCACAAAACTACGATGTACAATGCCTTAACCTCTCAAGAGATAGTGAAAACAAAATAGCCATAGCCACGGAAGTTACAGGGAGTAGAACTAGTTCTAGTAATAATAATTCCACTTCTGATAGTACTGTAACTTTTAAAGCTAAAAGTGAATTTTGGGATGATCTAAGTAAAGGAATAGGGATTATATTATCTTCTGATAGTAAAAATAAGTATTCTATTAATAAACAATCTGGAATTATTACTATTTATGCTAATTCTAAAACTCAAAGAGCAGTTCAGGAATATATAGATAAAATAAAAGAAGTTACTAATAGTCAAGTATTAATAGAAGCTAAAATAATAGAAGTAGTATTAAATAACGAATATAAAAGAGGAATTAATTGGAATTTATTATTTAATAAAAGTAATGCAATAACTAAATTTGTTAATAGTGATGGAAATGTTTTTTCATTTACCCATAGTAACCTTAATAATACAAAGGATAGTCACAGTGTAGAGAGTATATTAAAAGCTCTAGAACAATTTGGATCAGTTAGAACTATCTCTAATCCACGAATTACAACAATGAATAATCAAGCAGCAGTAATAAAAATAGCTGAAAACCAAGTATACTTCAAATTAAATTGTGATAAAGTCTATTCTAATAGAGATTCATTAAGAGAAGATGTTAATATTTCTAGTGATATAAAAACTATACCTATAGGATTAGTAATGTTTGTGCAACCTTCAATAGATATCAAAAATGGAGTAGTATCATTATTCTTAAGACCAACTATTACTAAATTGCAGGATACTGTAAATGATCCAGCAGTTGATATTGCTATTGCTAATAATCGGGAACATAATATTTATAGACATGATTATCCCAAGTCAAAAATACCAATTACTGAAGTGAGAGAAGTAGCCTCAGTATTGAAATTGCACGATGGTGAAGTAGCAGTTCTAGGAGGCTTCATGGAAGTAATTTCAGCCAAATCTAAATCAGGATTACCAGTAATAAGAGATGTACCAGTGCTAGGGGAATTAGCTTCAGGAGCTGATACTAAAGACAAAGTTGTTGAATTAGTAATATTAGTTAAAGTAAAAATATCAGAACCCAGTACATTACAAAAAGCAGCTGATATAAGACTACAGAGATTTGTACCAGATCCAAGACCTTTTTGATATTTTTTATAAAAAACTCTTATATATATAATATATTTATGTAAAAAATTGTATAAATAATTTATTTTATAAATCAATAACTGTATTAATTTAAATACTTAATACATATAATATATTTGACTTATGAAATAATCTACTATTCTATTATGTATATTTACAAAAACAGTAAGGTAAATATATACAGTAAAAATTATCCAAGATTATAGAATTATTGAGTAATTATTCATGCATAAGAGTTACATTTGAAACAATAATTTCTAGAATATAATGCACATATATAATATATTTTATAGTAAATATTTATATCCTATTAGTTTATATCTCTTATTTTTACTAGGATTTAACTAATCTATACAGAATATTATTATTGGAATTGATTTATTAAGTATTACAATATATATAATATATATTAACTAAACTTTTTAACATTTTAGTTAGTATTTTTTTATACAGTAACTAGTGTATTTAAATTATTATGTAATTTTTTATTAAAATAGTACATAATATATAGCTTTTTGTTCGCAGAATAAGAATTCCACATATAATACACATTATATATTAATATTAATTTAATATATATAATATACAATTATTATTGTAATTATTAGAGTATTATTATGGTTTATGTTATCATATAAAGCAATAAATTTACAAGAAATGCAAAATATTAGATAGCTTATATAAATAATATATTATGGTAATTTAAATAAAATTTTAACATTATTTTTAATAATAACTAACGATAATTTAAATAGAATGCATTTTATAAAACTGTTGTGTATTGGTAATATGATTATATTGGGGTCAAGTTTTTTTCTTTTATTTTTAACAAATTTTAATCATTTCTTGATATAATACATCTATATTGTTATTTTTTTGTAATGTGTGGAATATGAAATATTTAAAATTAATTTTATTGGCATTATCAGTGACTTTAGTGGTTAATAATGTTAATGCAAGCCAAAAGCTATTGGAAGACATATCTACAATAGATTTAGAATCTAATATTAATGCAACTAACATCATTCCAAATAATTCCAAATTGAATAATTATTTATTAAGTAATAATGGAATGTTATGTGATTACACGTCAGTTGATTCCAATTCTTCACAGGCTATTGTATTGAAACTACCAAGAAATATTAATAATACTAGTCAATCTACTAGTAATAGTTCATCAAATAACAGTAGTGCAAGAAATCAAAATATTCATGAAGAAGCCTTACCTGATTTTAATAAAACTCCAATTGCAACTGAACAAATTGTACGATACAAACCAAAAATGAAACTATCACTAGATAGTTCAACAAATAACGATAAAATAAAAAAGATGATACAACCAACATTTGGTAACATAAGTAACGTTGAGACTGTTAATAACAGTAATATAAATGCTAAAATGGATAATATTGCTCTAAGTAATATTACAATAAACAAATTTATTAATACTATTAATAGCAATTATAATGGTTTTGATTATGAATATTTAATGAAATTTTATAATGTATTAAATGAAATATTTAGACCTGGAGTATCAATTAACTCAAAAATTAAATATCCACAAATCTTGACAAATTAAACTCTACCATTAATCCAT
>CAMJRB010000002.1 GCA_946408175.1 uncultured Holosporaceae bacterium | reverse complement strand
AATAGTATTAATATCAATAATATTAATACAGACTATAAAACAATAAATAACAATAGTATTAAGAATAATAATATCAAGAATGAAAATAACAACAATAGAATTAATAATCAAATCGATAAAAAATCTAATAACAAAAATGTATTTTTTGATAAATCAATTAGTAATACATCCCAAAATAAAAGAATTATTGAAATAGAAAAAGAAATAAATAAATTACAACACGATATACAAAATGCTGAAACTAGCACATCTGAATTCTATAGTAATGGTATCACAGAAAAACTTTCAGAGGATGCTAAAAAAACAATAAAAGAGAATATTAAAGAATATATTCTAAAATATATGAAAGAAAAAAGCGACTTGGCGGATTTGGTAAACAAATCACTTAAGGAGCAGTTGAGTTACTTTTACCGAGAATATCTGAACTATTTATGTAAAAATATTAATGCCAGGATGAAGGAAATGGGAATGGAATTTGATCCTAATTTTGGTCCTGATAATGAATTCCTGAGAGATATTTTACAAACTATGTTTTACAAATATATTAATGACCATAATGGCATACTTGTTTTGTTTAAGTACGATAACAATACTGCAAACCAAATCATAGATCTTCTTAAAAAGCAGGATGAATTAAATACATTAAAGCAAGAACTAAAGGAAGTACAAAATAATAACAATAAGTAATGAAAAATTATATATATAATATATTGTAATGAATTAATTATTATATTGTGAGAAAATAATAAAACTGTAACTCAGATTTTGTCAATATACTGAATCTGAGTTATTTTGCAGGACTTTAGTAATAATTAATATGTTTAATCAAACAAAGCTGGTAAAATCTTTTTATGTATTATATTACATCCAATTTTAAAATATTCTTCATTATTATGCTAGTATATATTGGTCAAAATACATTTAATACTATGAAACCTTATATAATATAACCATATGTTACAACAAGTAATACATTATATTGTTTTATATTTAAAATATATTAATATAAAGCATTAATTGCAAACTACTTCTGGCACTATAAGAAACCATTCATTATACTTTATTACTATATTATAATATATTTTTTCAGTCCAATTAATAGATTGGTAGAAAATAGTTTATAATGTTATAATTATTATTAGTAATACTAAAGAAGTAAATTATAGTGTCATTTTTTAAAAAATTAAAGGAAACTATATCTAATATAGTACATGGCAAAAATAATAAGGAAGTAAGTAACATAGAAGATTTATTAATAGAAGCCGATTTTGGAATAAAATTAGCTGAAGCATTAGCTAATAAATTAAGGAACAGTAAAAATATAGAACAATCTTTAAAAGAAGAAATAAATAATATATTAAAGCCTTTAATAAAAGACATTATAATTAATAGAGAATGTAAACCTTTCGTTATAACGCTCTGTGGAGTTAATGGTTGTGGAAAAACTACTACTGTAGCTAAATTAATTAATAAGTTTAACAAACAAGAATTAACAGTAGATGTAGCCGCTTGCGATACTTTCAGAGCTGCTGCTGATGATCAATTAGAATCCTGGACTAGTAAATTGAATGCAAACGAGTTCGGATCACATCGTGATACCAAATTATATAAAGGCACTAATAAAGATCCAGCCAGTGTAGCTTACAATGCCATTACATCTACTAATAGTGATGTATTGATAGTAGATACTGCAGGAAGATTACCTACTAATACTAATTTAATGAATGAATTGTCTAAAATATATAGAGTATTAAATAAAGTAGATAATGAAGCTCCACAGTTAAATGTATTAGTATTAGATGCTACTACTGGTCAGAATGCTTTTAATCAAGTTCAGGAGTTTAATAAAGTTAGTCAATTAAATGGCATTATATTAGCGAAAATAGACGGAGGAGCCAAGGGAGGGACTATAGTGAATATAGCCAATACATTACAAATACCAATACTTGGGGTTGGTACAGGTGAAGGTCAAGATAATTTTGAAAGGTTTTCTATAGATAAATTTTTAGAAGAGTTAATGCGCGATTAAATATGTATAAACAACATACATATTACACTACAGATAAATTAATAGTTAATGTTTTTAATAAAAAATCTTTAGTTTTTGGTAATATTAGTAATAAAAAATATTTAGATAAATTTTGAAGTAGGACAGGTGATAATAAATAAATCACATATATATTGTAATATAAGTATATTAAAAGTTAGTAATAATAATGAATATTTAAATTTTGGTAATAGGAATACTCGAGAAAATTTAGTTAGAGTGTAATAATGGATAAATTACAAGCATATTATGATACAGATATATTTAAAATTAGTAATAATAAATATTTAGCAGTTAGTAATAGGGAAAATTTGGATAAGTTTTTGAAATATTTAATTGGAGTATGATATGAATAAAAAATGTATATATCATAATATAGATATATTAAAAGTTATTAATTATAATAAATCATATTTAACTTCTGATGTTTTGTGGAAAAAAGATTAATTAAGTTTTGCAGATATTGAGTAGGAGTATATTAATGAATAAGTTATATATAAATTATAAAATGAAAATATTAAAAGTTAGTAATAATATAAATAAACAATGTTTAAATGTTTGTTTAAAATATAATAAAAATGATTTAAAAATGTTTTTTATGGCTAACTTTTTAAAAGATTTGGTAGGAGGATAAAATGCAAAAATCTTATATATATTATGGAGTAGCTATATTATTAGGGGTAATAGCTGGATTACTAAATATTCCATTTATAAATACAATATCGAAAACAGTTTCGGAAATATTCATAAGAATATTCAAATGTATAAGTATGCCAATAGTATCACTTTCAATAATAATAGCTCTATCTTGCTACGGCTCAGAATCTAATACTAGTAAGATTTGGAAGAAGACTCTATTTTACACTACTTTAACAACATTATTAGCTGCTTCAATAGCAGCTATATTATATAGTATTATTAATCCTCCTAGTGTTAGTATTAATACAAGTGAAATAACTAATGCAGTAAGTTCAAATAATACTGAGGGTTATTTAAAATATTTCTTAGAAATAATACCAGATAGTATAAGTAAATCTTTTATAGAACATAAAGTGTTAAGTGTTTTATTAATTAGTGCTATATTTGGATTAGCTATAAGATTAATAGATAATAGTGAAGTAAAAAGTACAATAGTTAATTTATTTAAAGGATTACATAATATATTCTTTTCTATTACTAAGTTCATAGTAAAAATATTGCCTATAGGATTATTTGGATTTATAAGTGTAAGTATTACTGAACTAAATAACGGTTTAGAATTTAAAGGAATGGGTAAATACTTTTTAGTAATAATATTAGCTAATTTAGTACATGGTATTGTAGTATTACCAGCATTGTTAGCAATGAAGGGAATTAATCCAATGAATACATTTAAAGGCATGGCACCAGCATTATCAGTAGCTTTCTTTTCTAAATCATCATCAAGTACATTACCTGTAACTATTCAATCAGCTGAAAATAATTTAAAAATAAATCCAAGAGTAAGTAAATTCGTATTGCCATTATGCACAACTATAAATATGAATGGCTGTGCTGCTTTTATATTTTCTACTGTAATATACTTAATGCAAAATAATGGATTGACTATAGATTTTATTACAATTATTACTTGGATATTAATATCAACTTTGGCTGCTATAGGAAACGCAGGAGTACCTATGGGATGTTTCTTTTTGAGTGCTAGTCTGTTATCATCAATGAATGTACCAATAGAAATCTTAGGGATAACATTACCATTCTATAGTGTTTTAGATATGTTAGAAACATCATTAAATGTATGGTCAGATTCATGTGTAGCGACAATAGTTAATAAACAAATTGATAGTAAATAAAGATTTTCACTAATAGTTAAAATTTAGTATTGCATAGAAATATATTTATAGTTATAATCAATACAGAGCTACTAATACGAAGCTCTGTTTTTTTTATAATTTTCAAAGGTAATTAACATGAAAAATATAATCTCTCTATTATTAAGTGGTATATGTTTAGTATCCGCTAGTAATGCAATGGAGAATAGCAATAAATCGCAATCTTCTACTGAATCTGTTAGTAATAAGTACAACAAACGACAGATAACAATGATATAGAAATTACTGAGATTAGTAATAAAGAAGAATTGGATTCTTATTTTAAGAAGGAGTATGGTAATAATGTTACATTAGATAATATTGTAAAATCTATTTATAAAAAGAGACCTAGTCTCAAACTAGTAAAATACAATAGTATGTTGTGCGTTAATAAATACAATCTAACATTGACTGACCAGCAAAAGTTAGAGGAGATATTAGAGAAATCCAATTGTAAGCAATGGTGTCTTCCTCATCAGTTATTTGAGGAACTGCAAATATAATGATGATAATTCAAATAAGAGTAATAATAAATAATTACTAATAATTTAAAGTTTATATTGCATTAATTTTTGATTTTTAGTTATGATTAATACATAGTTTACAGTAGTAGGCTATGTTTTTTTATAATTTCAAAATGGATTTAAAATGAAAATAAAAATAATAGTATCTTTATTATTAAGTTTCACGTATTCATTATCTGTTAGTGGAGCAATGGAAAAGTACTCTAACAATAACTTTAATAAACCTAAGGAAATTTATAAAGACACAGTATTTGATAATATACAAAGTACTCAACATAACACTGAAATTAATAGAAACAACGAGGAACCAAGAGATTTAAACAAGGAATTGCATATTCATTTAAAAATACAAAAGTACTTAACAAAGCAATACGATGCTCTTATGACAAATTACAAATCAATATTAAATAGTCTTAAAAAGAATGATAGTATAGTTGATAATAATGCTAATAATATTGGTCAATTAAACAATCAATTTGATAATAATGAATTTAAGTTAACAAAAAATAAAACCGATGAACTTGGTAATAAAAACAATGAACTTGATAAATTGGCTGAGAATTATGTGATATCTAGTAATACCACTGAGAATTATATAATGTCTAGTAATAATGAAGAAAAAGATGAGATTAAAATTCTAGAAAATCCAAATAAAATTAATATAATTAATGAAGAAGGTAAAGATAATATCAATAATAAAAAGATTAAGACTGAAAAAGTAAAAATTGAATACAATAATAATCAAGAATCACAACATTCAAAGCAAAAGAAGAAAAAAAAGAAAAAGAAGCAAAATGCAAAGAATGATGCTAGTAAAATTGAAAATAGTAACAAACAAAATTTAAATACACAAGCAGACGAAATATTCAAGCAAATTAAAAATAATAGTATGAGTAGTGATACACAATATGCAATCCGAAATATTATTGAAGGAGCAGATCGAACTTTTTTTGGTATATCAGTTGAAAAATGGGAGGGTTTAATAAATAAAACATATCAAGATAGTGACAAATATAACAATCAAATGAAGGATATAAAAACATGTTTTAGTGACAGTAATATACTGATAATTACAACTGACAATACAAAAGCGATTAGGCAGTTTTTGATAACGATGGATAATACTGTACAAACTATGAATACGATTAGTATGAATGATGATTCTATAACAAATACTAATATTAATGGTATAAACATTGCTATTAACGAGATAGAAGCTTTTTTTATGGATAATTGTCAACAAATTGCACAGGAGCATAATGAAAAATATAAGTATATTACTGATATTATAGAGAACAGTGAATGTACTTCGGATATAATAACTGAGAAGTTAATTTCAATATCGCAAAATAATACTAATACTTTATTAACATACAATGAACAGTTGTTATACAAAGCCTTGTTATGTCTCACATGTCTTAAGAAATTGGCATTTAATTTGCAACATGCACAAGCATGGCTTAAAAATTTTAATAACAACAAAGATTTTTGTAATGCATATTATAAATTATTACTTAAGCAACCTCAAAGAGATTTGAAGAAGTGGTTGGCTTAATTGGGTAATATTAACAGATATTATAATAGAAGTTACATTGCATTATTATGACTTGGATTTATACATTGATAATATAATTCAAGTTTTAGTTTTATTAATTTATAAATTAAATATGTATTGATCTCAATAAAAGTGTGTATTACATGTTATTTTTTAATGAACGTAAAAAAATATTATTTGAGCGTTTTTGAAATTTATGTTGCATTTTATATTGAAATAGTTAATAATTCATTAATGAGGGGGCTCATCAAAATCTTTTAATAGGGGTAAAAGATGATTTTACAAAAAATATTAAATTCATTGATACTTGTCACTTTTTTAGTACCAGTAAGTAATTCTATGAACAGTTTAAATCCAGTAAGTAATTCTAATAATATTAAAATTAATAATAATTATACACCACAAAGTTGTATATTAGAAAAAGAAAATAATGATATTAAGCACTTGCAATCCAGCAATGTATTAGATAATGCAAATTCATTGAAATTAAGTGGTGTATTTGACAGTGATTGTAATCATATAAAATATAACACTAAAAATATTAACAAGATAAATAAAAACCAATGCATGAATAATATTAATGCAATTGTAGAAAAAATAGCCAGTGAATCAAGCTTAAATAATAATGATCCAGCTATTAATAATAATGTTTGTTCAATGCAAAAGTATGATATAAATAAACAAATAAAGACTAATCCATTAATAATTGCAACTATTAATTTTGTAAATAAACAAGTACAAGTAAATAATAATAAAGAAGATGCAGCTAATGCTAAACCAAATGAAAATAAATTTTCAGGTTTTATGAACAATAAAGAATCCATACAAGCGTGTAATCAATTACGACAGAGAATTATTAACCACATATTTAGTAAGAAATTTAAATGGTTTGGTAAATTACATAAAGAGATAATGCAAGATGGTCCAAATGAGAAAATATGTAAACAATTTAATTTAACTCCAGATATCTTAAAGCAATATAGCAAATATTACAATGAAATAGTAGATAATATAAAGTCCTTACTTCCATCTAAACTTGGCGAATCTCTTATTAGTTTGCCATTCTTTGAAGCAACGCATAAGACTGGGGAAATACTTGTTAAGATATATAATAAAATAGAAAATACTGCTGCGTATGATCCAAACGATGAGGATGATATAAATGAAACAATAAGATATATTGTTGAGGATGAGGAAAAGGAAATGGTTGATGATGAGGAAAGTGAAATGGTTGATGATGAAGAAAAGGAAATTAAAATTGACAGTGAATTCTTATCAGGGAAAAACATTCTTAGAATACTTGGTAATTTAGCAGCTGCCTTGTCAGATTTATGCTTATACACTCAACCGACATTATTCCAACTAGCTTTGTCTATAGGAGAGGATGATGAAAATTTTAAATTCGCTTGTCAGAATTTATTATATATAGGGGAATTATTTGGTATTCAGGAGTTGATTAAAAAACCAGAATAGAATTAAATAGTTAAGGTGGTGTTATAGTTTAGTAATATATTCTTATATTGCAACAAATGCTAGATGAATTAAGTGTATAACTTTATTTACTAAAATAAAGTGCAATATAAGGTAGACTAGACTACCACAACTGATTTGTCAATTTAAGCATTGCTGAGAAATTGAAGGCAATGCTATTGATACAATGGCTATATTTCAACATTTCTGGAATCAGAACAATTTCATTAAATAAAGAAATATCGATAAAATAACAATATTTAACGTTAATTGCATCTACCATACGGTTTGTCTGCAATAATATTGTCTCCTTTCAAATTTAATACTAACAAATTCATATATCTAGAAGATGAGCAAAACAGCAGATATACATTAATTTATACTGTTAATCCAATAGTTTCAAGCACTAATCCTGAAAAGCACATGGGAATGCGAATTTCTTCTGCATCTTACCATATGCATTACTTTCAAACTCAACGTTAATAATACTTCCTTCTAACTTAACAACTGTGCCGTTACAGAACTCCTCATGCTTAAAATTTATACCGATCACCGATGGTAAACTGTAGTTTCGATTGTGTTATGGATGGAATAGTATAGGTATTGGGTTTTACTGACGACTATACGAAGCAATTTTTTCTGCGACAATAGGCATTTCTCTGCTCAGGAACATTATATACAGGCTTTATATGCTCTTCTTCATCACAGCACTGTACTGTAGACGTAAAATTTGGAATATCATTCGGATCATGGTTATCAGCAACCATTGAAGATGTTAGATGACCAGCCATCATACCATAATCTGCACTACTCAGAACAGTGTTGAATAGACCGACTGATTCACCAGCGTGCTTGTCTACTCCAACGTAAGATAGAGAAGCGTCTTCATACCTTTTGAACTTGTATACAGCATCGTTCATAAGTGCTTCATTAAAAATATTCAGAGAGACTAACAGTTCAAAATCTTCAAGATTAAGACCTGTAACCTTCTTAAAGAGAACAGATTCCAGTTTCGTAATAACATCCTGAAGGCTACATTCACGATAATCAGTCAGATACATGAAAACTGGAATACGGGTTGCTAACTTAATCAGTTTCTCCTGAATCTGCTTACGTTTGGATTTATAATCTTTTTCTTCATCAGACAATTCCTTCTTTTGCTTTGGAGTCAATTCACCAGCGTTTTTTCTCACTTTCTTTACATGCTCAGACTTATTTATAATAGTCTCTATGTCATGATTAAGCGAACGGAATCCCTCAATACGCATCAATGCATCCATAGCAGCAGCGTTCGCTATCAGACGCGTCAGTGTTTCATTATCAACATTGACAAGTAATGCAGATTCCCAGCGCTTAGCAAGCAAAGTAGCTGACGTACCTGCCATCGCGATATCAAGAATCTCGCAAGCATCCACTTGACGCATAGCACTTCCGTCATAAGCTAGTACAGGGAGAAATGAGATGAACTCACCAACATTCTTCTCAGGGTTCAATTCCTGTACATTCAGACGGCAACTGTAATCAGAAATCTGCCTCAGTGCACGTTCAAGAGCAAAGTCAAATAGATAGCATTCCTTCTTAACAATCTCACTTTTTCCACTATCAGAATTAATTTCCCACGGAGATTGCACACGGAACGCTGCTTGGAAATAGGTCTCAGGAGAATTCATGTTCCTCAGCATAAAGATACCTGTCCACGGCTTAATTGTGACACCTGTAGTCAATTTACCACAAGACAATGTAATCGTTTTCGTTTTAAGTGGATTATCCATCGCCTTTCGTACATGTTCCAGTGCAGCTAAACCAACACCAGCCTTCGAGCCAGCACAAACAATGATATTATAATTATCATGATAGAAAGCATTCTGTTTCTGTTTCAAAAGATTATCCATCGCATAACAAGATGCTACGTTTGGTAAGAACCACAAGGTATGTGACAGCACGTTTAAGAGACGTGTATCAGAATACGGCATAGGAGGCTTCTCAGCGCCTAACTTCAATTCATCTACCGATGTGTCCAGATAAGAACCTCTAATCAAATCGAGCCATTTCTGAACAGAATCTTCGTAAACGAATCTTGCATCCTTATCATTATTACCAGTAGTAGCAGAAAAGAAAACATTCAAATTAAATTCATTAAACTCTCCTAATTTTGCAATTCCATGAATTAAATCAGGAATCTTATAGACTAGCATTACCATACGAGGAAGAGCCTCATACGGATTATCTGCACCTTTCCAATTGGCTTTAGCCAGCTGTTCATCTCTATATGTCCAGGTATAAATCTGATCCTCAATGAACTCACCAGTGCTCAATGCTCTGAACGGAGTGCCCGATAGAAATAGATAATGATTTGTAGTAATCGGTAACCACGTTTCATTGCAGGCATTGCCATGGTTATTATTAGTTATGTTATCATCGTAATCATCTTCATCAGATTCAAAGAGGTTCTGTGCATTTTATTTCCATGCACCAAAGTGATATTCATCAAATACTACGAGATCCCAATTTGTCATGTGTACCCATGCGTTCTTGGACTTGATACCGCCAGTATTCTTATCAAAACCAAGAAAATCTTGGAAAGAACCGAAGCAAACAATTGGCCTGTCTTTATGTGCATTCTCATATTGAACATCTATATTCTGTTCGCCTAAATTTGACTGTCTGGAAATAAACTGCCAGCCCTCAAAATCAACATGCTGCTCCAAATCATTACGCCACGCAGATTCTACAGCAGGCTTGAAGGTAAGGATCAAAACACGGGTAAATCCCATCTTCTTAGCCAGCTGGTAAGTTGCAAATGTCTTACCGAAGCGCATTTTAGCATTCCAAAGAAACTTCGGAATATGTTTTGTACCTTCAGCTTCAATCTTCTTATAATAAGCAATTGTCTTCTCAACTGCCTGCTCCTGTTCAGGACGCATCTTAAACGTCTGTGTTCTATTCTCTATATTGCTGGTTCCAGTTTTTAAAGCAACTATAGCAGCCTGTACATCATTGACTGTACACTTGAACCATTCACCACCAACTGCCATAATACCTTTCTTGCGGAGAATAGCATGGACATCGTGATCCATAAACACACTACCATCAGGTAAGATAGCAGGTTCCCTTAGAACAATCTTATATGGAATAGAACCGCCAGGACGTTTTGTAGGATATTGTTGAGCTACCCGCTTGTCTACGTCAACAGCCGTCTACCTTCAGGCAGCCAGGATACTGCTCATCCGTGTAGGCATAAATCATTGGTCTGGATTTGGTCCATTTTGGAAAAAAATCTTCTATACAGGGCATAATCAGTTACTTCCCGTTAATCTCAGGCATGGGACGTATCATTGCTTCGATGCATGCAATCTCAACTTCAGAGAACTTATAACGAGTATATAATTCTTCATCTGTCCATATATGATCAAAAGGAACAATAGGTACATATGAATAGGAAAACTTAGACATACTTGTAGACGCCAACATTTGTATCAGAAGAAACCTTACGAACTTTGTTCTCAGATACGAAATTAAAGAATCAGCCTCCTCCTCTTTATTAAAACTTCCAACTACAAGATAACTATCTGTACATGCAGAATTTGGAGGTAATTTTTGTACAATAGACAGCATTCTCATCGTACCGTTTTTATCTGGAACACATGCATGATCAAAAGAAACCTTTGATACAATAACCTTCCACTTATCAAGAATATCCGTACCAGCGGTAATATGATGCTTATTAATTTTTCCGAGACCAGAACTACTCCGCAGAATAATAGTACCAGCTGTATCAAACTTGGTCTTTGAATCAAGTCCGAACGGACATCTACTTAAAACCATGTCATCCATCGTCTTATCATCAAAAGTCCGCACTTTCTTGACGATATCTACAGCATGATTATTACGAATAAACGTTGGAAATTCATTTAGCGGTCGAGTAGATTCTGTTTCGGTGTTATCTTTATTTTTGTTAACTATAATACAGTCGCCTTTATGATCTCTATCCCATAAAAAATAACAAACACCACCTGCAATATCAACACCATTAAATACTTCAGAAGCATTTGGATAATCAACAATCTTCCTAATAGACTTATCATGTAGCATGGTGTTTCTAAAACTATCAAGTCCTTTACCACCAGTATACCACCTTGCAGGAATAATCATCGTCATGTATTTCGGTTTTAACTTTTTAGCCTGTTCCACAAAGTGTTGATAAATCGGCTTTGCACTCTTTCCAAATCCACCATCACTAAGCTGATAGGGCGGATTACCAATTATAACATCAAACTTCATCCCAAAAATCTCCTCCAATTTATTTGTGTGGATAAATTCGTAAGCGTGCGTTTCTAAATCATCTCCACGCCTATATTCTTTTTCAGATGCTCCACACCAAGCACACTTTCCATTTTGCCACACATGCTGTGTAGTCTTAAACCTAATATTTCCTTGAATATCATTGAACAGTGATACAGAATACTTACTGTTAGGATATCTCGAGCAGTACACACTTCGACGTGCTAGCAGACTTGTCAGCTCTGTAATTGCAATACCGAAGATCTGTTCATGCATAATATGATCAATACGATGCTGAAGATCAGGAATCTGATTTTCAAGACCTACAAGTAGTCGCTTTACAATCTCACGGAGGAACACACCCGATTTTGTACTAGGGTCAAGGAACGTAGTCTTTGGATCAGAAAACAGTTCCTGAGGTAGCATATCCAACATTGCATTTACCACATCTGGCGGTGTAAACACCTCATCATTAGATAGGTTTGCGAGGCACAACAGCACATCTGGATTGTGTGTTGCATAACGTAAATCAATCATATTCATTTAGCATCCTATAGTTCGTAGGTGGATATTCCTTCACAGGACTCGGAATAAACGCCTGAATTTCTTTATCGTACTCTCAGCCAATCATAGAAATATTCATTTGTTGTACATGACCGTCCAGCAATTCATGCAGCCTGTAATCACGACGCTTGATACTGTCGCCAGTAACAAGACTCCACTCAGCAAATGTGATAGGATTTCCGTCATTCTGACGCATCTTCAAAGCATCTCCACAGATAATATTCTTCCTTAAGATAAACTTTGCTACTTCACGGCATTGATTATTTGCATGCTTCTTCGCGTGATGCGTATAATCCGTATTCCAGATGTTGAAAAGATTCTGACGGCAAATTTCCGCATTATCTTCCATAATATCAACCCCGTAGATGCTCGTTAATGCCAGGATAGCATAACGTTCATAATCATACGGATTTTTTTTATACTTGTTCTTTACAACTTCAAGTTTACGTCGAAGGATTTCCTTGAGGAAAGCACCTTCACCACAAGCTGGCTCCAAGAATCGGCTTTCAATACGTTCCGTCTCTTGCTTCACAAGATCAAGCATCGCATTTACTTCTCGCTCGTTAGTAAAAACCTCACCATACTCTGCTACACGCTCTTTAGATTTCACCTGTTGCTTCATAATATCACTCCACCTCTAGACATTATTCAACATCCTCTTTGGTTCGATCCCAAAATGTCTCACCATATTTGTATATTTAATTTTATCTTAGTTTCTCCAGTCAACCAGCACTAAACGTAATAGTTTTTGCAAATTCAGTATTGGAATGTTTTCCTTAGTTAGATGATTGCTATCCTCAGTGCCTATGATTTCCTACTCTGCTTTGCTATTTGTAGCTTCATCTATGGAAGATTTATGCATATAGTCTGTTACTAACATCCCCATCGCTAACGCTTGCACAATTATATCTGACTGTAAAATAACAGATTTACAAATATCAAATATTCTAAACATCTTTTCATCTTGATAATTTTCTAAATAACTCATTTGCATCACATATATTACAGAGTGCCAAAAAACATCTCGAAGAATTTCTGCAACTTCTCAATGACATTTCCCTTCTTTTGTGCTCGGTTCCCAGCGCCAAACCTCGAAACAGGCTGAAGAAGGTTATCAATATTGGTTCCTGTCGTCTTGATTTCTCCATTCTGGAGTGATTCCTCAATAAAGTTCCTTGTCTCTTCAGGCTTTAAATTTTCTTCCTGAATAATTTCAGCCAAAGCCTTTTCTTTGCTGTCGGTTACGAACTCTTGCCAATAATTCACAACATCATCTATATCATTTAGACCAGCAATAAATTCTTCAATAAGTGCCTTCTTGCTACGCAAATTCGGGGAAGAATCCATTGCTTTCCGTATAGATACCAGGACATCTTTATCTTCGCTATGTGTCTCTTTATATTTCGCCACAAGCATTAGAATATAATCGATATTAATAGCAATTTGCTTTACCAGTTCGATTTCATACACAATGTCATCAATGACATTTGTACTATCATGTTTTTCTCTATGCTCCTTAATCCACTGATATGTATCCTGATAACGGCTCATATAATCCTGCAAGTCACGTTCGCTTAGGATTTCCTTGCCTTCAAATTCGTCAAAAGATGACAGGATATTTCTCATCCTCAAGAACGCCCCGAACAACTTCAAAAACTCCTTTTTGTTCTGTTCGCCAATGATATCAGGTTCATACAAAGGATATTTTTTTTCCAATTGCTCAACTATGTCCTTAAATCCTATCTGGTTCTTGCCATTATCATCTTCATATCCGAAATAATAATCTTTAAAACTTCGCATAAGAATGACGCCACCAGCTTCTTTATTTCCAAATAGTGATATAGCATAATTCAAACGTTCAGAGAGATTACGAAAACATACAATGTTGCCAAAAGTCTTGATACTATTCAGAATACGATTAGTACGACTAAATGCCTGGATGAGACCATGCATCTTCAAATTCTTGTCTACCCATAATGTATTCAAAGTTGTAGCATCGAAACCAGTTAGGAACATATTAACAACAATAAGCAGATCAAGTTCCTTATTCTTCATTCGAAGTGACACATCTTTATAATAGTTTTGGAACGTATCATTATCTGTTGAATAGTTCGTATGAAACATAATATTATAATCGCTAATAGCATCTTCCAAGAACTTTCTTGAATCCACATCTAGGTTAGAAGTATCCTCAGAATTTTCTTCATCAAGAATACCGCTATCATCGCTCTCCGCTTCATTTGCAGCATAACTGTAAATAAGGGCTACTCGCAGTTTCTTTGTTGGATCTTCAGCCATCTGTTTCTTAAACTCTGCATAATACAGCTTTGCAGCAGCAACAGAAGCAACTGCAAAGATAGAGTTGAAACCAGACAGACGTTGCTGCTGTTTTATTTCGTCAATAGTACGTTGCTTCGAAGCAGCAACATCTTTGATATTTGTCAGCACATTCATCGTATAAGTCTTACTACCACGATACGTCTTCTTATCGAAATGCTCCAAGATATATTTCGTAACTAACTTGATACGCTCAGGAGCTCTAAATGCCTGCTCACGATTAATATCCTTTACCGGTTCATCATCAATCACTTCTGCATCTATATCCATCGTTTTAACATAGTCTACCCTGAAGGGCAATACATTATTATCATTGATTGCATCAACTATTGTATACGCATGAAGTTGCTTACCAAAGATTTCTTCAGTCGTAATGAGCCTATGATTTGTTGTGCTGACAGCATTTGCTGCAAAGATAGGCGTACCAGTAAAACCGAAAAGATGATATTTCTTAAAGGCTTTTGTAATAGCTTTATGCATATCACCGAACTGCGATCTATGGCATTCATCAAAGATGATAACTACATGCTTATTGTAAATATCGTGGTTCTTGTTTTTAGCAATAAAATTGCTCAGCTTCTGAATCGTTGTAATAATTATCTTAGCATTTGGGTCAGATAACTGTCTCGTAAGTACAGCAGTAGAAGAATTAGAGTTTGCTGCGCCTTTTTCAAAGCGGTCATACTCTTTCATAGTCTGATAGTCAAGATCCTTACGATCTACAACAAACATTACTTTGTCAATACAATCTAATTTGGAAGCAATACTGGCTGTTTTGAAACTTGTCAATGTTTTGCCAGAACCTGTAGTATGCCAAATATAGCCTCCACCATCAACTGTTCCATATTTCTTACCATTGCTAGCAATTTCAATACGATTGATAATACGCTCTGTAGCTGTAATCTGATATGGACGCATAACAAGCAACATATTCTCAGCTGTAAATACACAATACTTTGTTAGAATATTCAGCAAGGTATGCCTTACAAAAAATGTTTTAGTAAAGTCCACCAAATCAGGAATAATAATATTATTAGCATCCGCCCAATAGCAAGTGAAATCAAAACTATTACTTGTCTTATCCATACATGTCTTCGCTGCTTTTGCATCTTTTATTGTATTCCAACGGGTGCTATTCGAGTAATATTTCGTATTTGTACCATTACTGATGACAAATATCTGCACATACTTAAACAGCCTGGAGCCAGCCCAAAAGCTGTTCCGTTGATAACGTTCAATCTGATTAAAAGCCTCACGAATAGCAACACCGCGACGCTTGAGCTCTATGTGTACTATCGGCAGACCATTGATAAGAATAGTAACATCATAGCGGTTATTATGCTTTGCACCCTCATCCTGAGATATAGCATATTGGTTTATAACCTGAAGACAATTTTTGTGGATATTGTCCTTATCAATCAGGCGAATGTTCTGACTGGAACCATCATCTCTCCTCAAGCATTGAACAGGCTCCTCCTGAATCATCCGTGTCTTCTCTACAATATCTACAATACCACTATTTTGAGAAGCAATCACATTATTCAAAAACTGATTCCACTCAGTGTCTGAGAATTCATAACTATTTAACTCAGACAGTTTCTTCCTAAGATTATTACGAAGTTCTTCTTCAGTATGAATATGCAAGTGCTCATAGCCCTGTTCCACTAGCATCCTGATAAATTCTTTCTCAAGAGCAGCTTCACTTTGATACTGGTCAGAACGATTTATTACAGGCTTGTACTCTGTAACAACAGTATTTTCGTTTGTCGATGCGACAATATTGAAGTAAGGCATGTTATTAGTCTCCTTTCTTAATTCATAGGCTCAAAAGGGAGAAGTTTATCTCTGTAATATTCGTATTGTTTACGGCGTGCAGTAATCTCTGCTGGCAGTCCTGAAGAAATATTAGTTACCATGGCACTGAAATTATCAAGAGCCGAAACAATAACTTCTTGAACTGGCAGGGGCGGAATTGGAATCATTATCTGCAATATTTCAAACATTGATGGGTGTTTAATCCCAGATCCTCGATAATAATTCTCAATCACATCTTGTTTACTATCTAAAACATAATACAAATATCGACAATTAACACCAGTAAGTACAGTTGCCAATAGATTTCCTGAATCTACAAAACACCCCTTGTAATATTTTACATTAGCATTTCCACCACTTGGTATAGCAATAACCTCTCCTTCATTGACATTATCACCGGCAACATCACGAGAAGTAAAACCGTCAAAATTGCCAGTAGATAACAATTTGACATTGCCACCACAAGCTAATGATTTCAATTCTTTCGCGGATACATGCTTAAATGATGTAACAATTTTTTGTTGTTCTTGTTGTACTGCATTAAATTTCTTATCCCATGCAGTTACAGACCATAAAGGCTTCCATTCCACGCCATTCGGGCAGTGCTCATCCAACAATTTATGAATATACGGCAGAACATCATTGTTACCATCCCTACTGAATACCAGTGACTGTTCTCTATACCATTCATACTGTAGCTTACGTAGTTCCAGCTCTTCTTCCAGCTCTTCTTCCAGCTCTGTAAATTTGTCAAGAATACGGACAATTTCCTCTTGAACTGGCAGTGGAGGAACGGGAACTTTCATTTCAAAGAAATCTTTGCGCGTAATATTCTTAATACCTGTCCCGCGAAAAAAAGTATTATTTATAAACTTTGTTTTTGCATCTAAGCAATAATACATAAACTTAGAAATAACGTTTGTTGGTTTAATCGAGATAACATGATCAGCATAAGCTGCGCAACCACAATAGTACCGAAATCCAGCAACACCACCATCATTGATATAAATATTCTCCCCATCAATCATATATGAATTAACATAATATATTTTCGAGCCACTAGTAAAAAACGGAAAATCACCTTGTTGCATCAACTCAGCTTTCTTTGATCCAACCACGGATTTAGGATTTATTTTACATAACGATATAATTGGCTTCCATTCCACGCCATTCGGGCAGTACTGCTTCAGCAACTCGTCTAATCGACTCATAGCTTACCCCCCCCCCCCCGATCTCAGCGATAATCTTGTCAATCTCATACCTAAGCACCTGCTCACGAGCTACAATCTTCTTAATCTCATCGTTCAACTTAATAATGTCAACTTTTTCCTTTGTATCCTCGGGCTCCACATACGTAGAAACTGACAAATTATAACCTTCTTTTTTCACTGAGTCATAAGGAACAAGCCGGCACACATGGTCTATATCTTGTCTCTCTGTAAACATTTTTACTATGTTATCAAGATTTTCAGAAGTCAGTTTATTATTATTCGTCACCTTTATGCATTCTTTCGAAGCATCGATAAACAAAATACTGTTATCAGTCTTACATTTCTTCATCACCATAATACAAGTGGCTATAGAAGTACCGAAGAATAAGTTCCCAGGAAGTTGAATGATGGTATCAATAAAGTTATTATCAATCAGATACTTTCTAATCTTCTTTTCGGCACCACCACGGTACATAATGCCTGGAAAACATACGATAGCAGCAACACCATTCGGTGCAAGACATGACAGAACATGCATAATAAATGCCATATCGGCTTTGCTCTTCGGAGCAAGGACACCTGCCGGTGAATAACGAGGATCATTAATCATCAGCGTATTATCATCACCAACCCATTTGATAGAATACGGCGGATTTGAAACAATAAGTTCGAACGGCGCGTCATTCAAATGCTGAGGATTTGTTAGCGTATCATCACAGGCAATATTAAATCTGTCATAGTCTACGCCATGCAGAAACATATTGATACGGCAGAGATTATATGTAGTTACGTTAATTTCCTGACCAAAATAGCCATTCTTTATACTATCATCACCAAAGAGCTTCTGTACTTTTAAAAGAAGCGAACCAGAACCACATGCAGGATCATATACTTTATTGACATGCTTTTTGCCTACAGTGCCAAGACGCGTTAGTAATTCAGATACTTCCTGAGGCGTGTAGAACTCACCACCAGACTTACCTGCACCTGATGCATACATTGTCATTAGATACTCATACGCATCACCAAATGCATCAATATTTTGGTCATTAATTGTACCGAGTTTCATATCACTGATACCTTGAAGAAGTTTTACAAGGCGTTCATTTCGCTTAGCGACTGAAGCACCGAGTCGGCTGCTATTTACATCAAAATCAGCAAACAAATCCTTAAAACACATCTCAGACTTCGTGCCCTTCGAAGATTCCTCGATATTATTGAAAATATGCTCCAATGTCATATTCAGATTAACATCCTTTGCTGCACGTTTACAGACATTACAGAACAGTTCAGACGGCTTCATGAAAAAGCCAATCGTATTAATAACATCAGCGATATTATCGTCACCCATACTTGTAGCTTCTTCGTCGGAAATGTCTGCATAACGAAAGTCTGTATTTCCAGTATCATGCTCATTCTTTTCAATAAATGTTGCAAAACGCTCAGAAAGGTAACGATAGAACATCGTTCCAAGCACATAATTTTTAAAATCCCAACCATCAATGCTACCTCTCAGATTATCAGCAATTGCCCAAATAGCACGATGAAGTTCATCTCTTTGTTGCATACTCTCTGCAAACATATTATTTATACCCCTTCTTAATCTTGATTAATAGTTCATAAAATTGCCCCCTCATTTTCAAGCTTATCATAATGCGTATCAAAAAATTGCATGAATCTTCTCTGTCGCGATACGCCTTGATACACCAGTTTCTTTATTAGCTATTAATACAAAACATAGTAGCATTTGACTAAAATGTCTCTATAATATAACTGTTGTTTTAAGAATTTTTTATTCTACTGTAAATTTCTCAGTCGACTTGTTGCATATAAATAGTATCAACGTCTCATCATTTGTATTGCTTTCATTTTATATTGGCCATAAATTTAAAACCTGACATTGTAACAAAGTGTTCTAGATTTCTTTTAAAAATTATTTTTAATTTTGTTTAAATTTGTGTTGCATTTTATATTGCAATAGTTAATTATTTATTAATAGGGTGATGTATATTCATATTTCAATAAGGAGAATGGGGGTAATGTTGCGAAAGATATTTGGATTAGTAACAATTTTTGCTTGCTTAATATTATCAAGTAATGCAATGGATCCTAATAATAACGACGATCATTTTAATATAATAAAGAATTACTTTAAGGAACAATCTGAAGAAATTAATCATGACAATGCAATAATGCCCAGTAATATAATTAGAAGTGACGCATTTATAATTGATCAAAACCATATAGATCATGTACTGGAAATGCTACATATACTTGGCATAAATGAGATAACTTATAACAAATGCCATGCAAACTCAGAGAATAATTTGACACATGATGATAATATATACTATCTAATTAATATACCAGACAATAGCAGTAACGAAGATAATGTTAATATGAATTCTAAATCTTGTGCCGAATATCTTGATGATAGAACAAAAGATAAAATGACACTTATGTTATTAAGTGATAGATTACGTAGCATACTAAATAGCAATATTTTTAAATGCATTCAAGAACTAAATAAAAATTTATTAAATAATAATAAAGAAAAAAAATTATTAAACAATTATACAGAAGTAGATATTAATGTATATACAGAATATAAAGAATATTACAATAAAATATGTAATTGTATTCAGAATAATATTTCACCTATACTCAATAACCTTGAGAATATAAATGTGCACAATCTAATAACACCAATATTAAAATGTGATTGCGCTAATAAGATTAGTTTTCCTATAAAGCATGTAAATTTGAATGATAATTTAAAAGTAATATTACAAAATAATTTAGAATGCTTAAGAGATCAATTAGTTATATTAAAGTGGATACTTAATGATACTTTAATTAATACTTATAAGAAAGCCAATAACATTCAAACAAATGATGCTTTTTATAAAGCTAAACCATTAGATATTAAATCGACGTTACTAGATGAATTGATTAAGAAGGCAAATGATAAATCCTTTAATGATTTGCATAACAATAATGATATTTTTAATATACTTAGTTATATTTGCATAATTATTATGGATATCTGTGAACAAAATATATTATCAATAAAACAAATAATTTACAATAATTTTCAAGATATAAATAATTTTAATAATACAAAGAAGAATTTAGATAAAATTATTGAGTTATTTAAGATAAAATAAAAATTTAGTAAATAATTAACTATAAAACAAAAGAAAGGGGGTTTAAATATGTTAATTAATAAATTATTACCAATATGTACATGTTTATTATCTTCATGTATATCAATGGAAATTAATAGTAATATAAATAATGCATTAAATCAAGTAAATTGTACTACTGTACAGTTACAGAAAAACTTCGAAACTAGTTTAAATAATAGTAAGAATTATCTAAATAATTTACAAAATACAAAACTAGATGATGAATCAATTGACACTTTAAAAGAAAACACTATTAATACTTATAAAAATTTATGGGATTTACAATTAGCAACTAATAATTATAGAGAGGTTAGTAGTAATGAAATTCAATTTAAAAACTATTTAGAACATGTCAATATTTTTCTATTAAAGAACAATAATAATTTTGATGATGATAAAGTAATGGATGTTATATATAAATACATAGTGGATGATGAAATAAAGATATCTAATTATCGTAATAGTTATTTTCATTTAAAATATTTTTATCTTCATCATTTAAATATCAGTAATATTTTTTCTTTAAAACTTACCTTAAATAATTTAATTACAAATGAGAAAGACAAGCTGGATATAAATGATATAGAAAATATGGAATGGTTTTCAAAACACATAAATTTTAGAATGAATAATTATCAATATGAGTGTGATGTAGCAATACCACGCAAAAAAAATAATACACAAGAAAATAAATTATTTAATTTAATTAAACGCAATATAAAAATTACTAAATCATGCCTTAAGGAATTAAAAGAAGAATATACATATAATAATTTAATAAGTGACTTAGCAGCACTGGAATATAATGATACCAAAATTAATACAAATTATCTGGAATATGAAAATACACTGTATTATGATCATAAGGTTTTTATTAATATATTACAAAAGATAAAGAATATAAAATATCCTCCAGCTCCAATTGAACAATATAGTTCAAATGAAAATACAATAAAAGAAAGTAAAATAAAAGATCAGAATAAAAAGGCAAATGACAAACTTACATTTAAAGAGTGTTTACGAGTTTATAAACCATTGGCTTTCGCAATAAATGATTGTATGAAATGTATACCTAAATCTCAATACTCTGCAGATCAGTTCATGTTTTGGTATAATTTAACAAATAACATAATTAAGCAAAAGGCAACAACTGAAACTAAGAATATGTTAGATACTTTCCATACAATTAATGATAAGGATTTTGCAGATTCAAAACATGTACTCTATACAGCATTGCATATGATACAAAACATTCCAGTCTTAAAAGGCGTATATGATAAATTGGACAATGTACTTCATGATACATATTCAGCATTCCCCAAAGACAAAAATGATATAGAAGACATATATCAAGCAATTAGTGAGATAATAGATGTAACTATACAGGAAATACCACTAAATAAAATAGAAACTAAGGAATATGAAAAAATAAATAAAGAGGAATATTTTACATTATTTAAAAAACTACGAAACATATTCAATACAGTAGCCAAATATAACACTGATGATCTTATTGAAAATATTAAAAATGACTTAAATGATACTACTAAAGTAGTAGAATACATATATAACTTAATAAATAATGATAATTTACAAAATGAGAACAATCTATTGGATGTTTCAGAAATAGAAGCAAAATCATATATAAAATACAATACTGATGTTTTAAATAAAGATGATATTAACAATAATTTACAAATAAAACAGAATCCTTGGTATTTGCAAGAAATAGGAGCAAAATTATATGTAAAATACAAGACTAGTGTTTTAAATAAAGATGAAATTTTATTATATAAAGCTTGTTTATTAGCATTATATTGTCAAAAATTAGTGTATGATGTGCATTTTAAGAACTTCAAAAAGATTAAGGCTGACATATATAAACATGTATATGATTTGTGTTATGAGTATTTAAAAAATATACATAAACAATTTATCAACAATTTACAGCAGTATTTTCAAGAACAATAAATATATGTAACATGTAGTACTACTAATACTACTGTTATTATAGTGGTAAGGTATACAATACCAAATCAACATAATAATAACACAAAACTATATAATGTACTAATCTGTAATGTGAAAGATATAGGACAAAAAAGCACATGATATTATACTCGATAAATGAACATCAGTATAGTTGCAGTATATATATCAGACAATATTTAATATTGTATATTTGCTAACAAATTTAAGAGCTGAAACATATAGCAATTATTTATTAGCAAATATAAATTATATTTGAAAGTATTATCGTGTTTTACTATTATTTAATTCACTTTTTACTGATATATTGTCAGTGTTACTATTTAGACCTGTAAATATAACTGTATTGTGGAAATACTTTGTCCATGAATGCAGCATATAATGCTTGACTACGTTTGTCAACATGATGGTTATTATAGTCATACAAAATATCGTGTATTTGCTTTATAATTTTCTTGCAATTAGAGCTTAAATTTGCTTCATTTTCATCTTTTATTAGTATCAAGTTACGATCTATTTCATATTCATCAGTTAGTATTCCACATTCATTTAGTTTGCGTGTTTCCGTTTGTAATTGTTGTACTAATGGCAATATATCCAATAATAGATCGTGTAAATCTGTATATTTGGAATTTTGCCTACTTAAATCGTTAAAAGTGTCGTATATTTGCTTTATCATATCCTTGCAATGAGATAGTAAAGAAACTTCATTTTTATTCTTTAGTATTTCATATTCATCAGTTAGTATTCCATATTCATTTAGTTTGCTTGTGCTCGTTTGCAATTGTGTTACTAATTGCAACAGCTTCAATGACAGCTTTTGTAAATTTGTATAGTAAGAACTGGGATTACTTAAATATTTTACTGCTGCTAAGAATTGATTCAATTCAAATATATTAACTTTTGGATAAGACTTTGCGATATATCTAGCAAGTTTATAAAATTCTGTTGAAATTTCATGTATATCATTTATAAAACTCTGTGGACACAACAAATGTCTGTCCGACAATGCTTCCTCAATTCTTTGTCGCATATAACGAAAATAAGCTATATTATCTGCCAATCTATGCTTAGTAGTATTAGTGTTATTAGCGTAAACTCTATACCTATTTTTATGATTTTGTTTTAGCTGTGATAATATTATTTTAATATCATCTAGAATCTTGTGCAATATTTGCATAAAATTCTTTATTCCTTTAACTGAAAAATTACTCCAAGGAATATATTGGTTATTAAGAAAAAGAAAGTCCTGAATTTCACCATCACTGCACAGATTATTATATGTTGTTTCTAGTTGCTTTAAACGTTGTTGACATGTGTTAATTAATTGAATCATCTCAGGAGATGGATTGTCATCATTCATTATAGGAACAATTCCTTGCTCTGTTTCAGCCAAATATTGGGCATTTTGGTTGTTATTCTATTCATCATCTTCCATTGAATAAGAAAGATTAATACTACTGTAACAAGCTGTAATAAATACAACATTATTCAGTAAAATCTTAAGTTTATTATTCATAATAAACATTAATAAAACCGACTTGATTATATTTTTACATACAAATATTAAATATTCCATAATTTATATATATTGAAATAATCCATTATAACACTTGATACAAACTATAATTTATAGTAGAGTATATTATATAATGGATTGTGTTATATTATAGTTTATATACAAATTATAGTAATTAATAGTATGGGATTAACTTTATTTTTAGAGAAAACTGGCAACCTTTTTATTAGTTTCCTTAGAGCTACTGGTAGTATTTTCACGTTTATATTTAAAAGTATTTTGACTGGTATTACTCCTCCTTATTATTGGAAACAAATATTATTGCAGACTATTCAAATAGGATACTTTTCATTACCAGTTGTTGGTCTAACTGCCATATTTACTGGTATGGCAATGACTTTACAGTGTTACTCTGGTTTTTCGAGTTTTACAGCTGAGGGGGCCATTCCATCAGTAGTTATGATAGCAATGACTAGAGAATTAGGACCAGTATTAGCTTCACTGATGGTAGCTGGTCGTTTAGGAGCTTCTATGACTGCTGAAATAGGCACTATGAAGGTTACAGAACAAATAGATGCCTTGTCAGCTCTTTCAGTCAATCCTTTGAAATATTTAGTATTCCCGCGATTGATTACTGGAACTTTATTAGTGCCATTCTTAGTATTTATTGATGATATATTAGGAATATTTGGAGGATACTTAGTAGGTGTGTATTATTTAGGATTTAATTCAGCAAATTACATAAAAAATACTTTTATATCCATGACTACTTGGGATATAGCCTCTGGGTTAATAAAAGGAGCTACCTTTGGATTTGTAATATGCTCTATGGGATGCTATCAAGGATTTAATTCAAAAGGAGGAGCGCAAGGAGTTGGTAGAGCAACAACTAATTCAGTAGTAGCTTCTTCTATTATAATATTATTATTAGATGGAATACTTACTTTTGTTTTATTTTGAGGATTATTATGGAAAATCAATTAAGTAATAATAAATACGTATTAGAAGTAAATAATTTAGTTAAATCTTTTGGTGATAATCATGTAATAAAAGGGGTTTCCTTGCACTTATCTAAAGGTGAATCGTATGTAGTTATAGGAGGTTCAGGCTCAGGCAAATCAGTATTACTCAAGTGTATATTAGGAATAATAACTCCTACTTCTGGGCAGGTAATATTCAATGGTACTGACATGGTAAAATTAAATAATAAAGAAAGAGAACAATTAATGATAAAGTGTGGAATACTTTTTCAGAGTGGAGCATTATTTGATAGTTTAACAGTACTGGAAAATATAACTTTCGGATTAATATATGGATATGGTTGGTCTAAGAAAGAGGCTAAAGAAGTAGCTGTGGAGAAATTACATGAAGTAAATCTTAAAGATGAAGTATTAAATAAGTATCCTTCAGAATTATCAGGAGGAATGCAAAAGAGAGTAGCTTTGGCTAGAGCAATAGCAACTAATCCTGATATTATATTTTTTGATGAACCAACTACAGGACTAGATCCAATAACCAGTGGTATTATAAATGAATTAATAGTTAAATGTACTCATGAAAGAGGTATCTCAGCATTATCTATTACTCATGATATTAATAGTTTGAAGCATATTAGTGACAGAGTTGGATTATTATTTGGAGGTAAATTAATATGGGAAGGCACTAATCAAAACTTGTGGGATTCAGATAATCCTTATGTACAACAATTCATTACTGGATCATTAGAAGGACCATTTACTAATTGAACTTTTGACATCATGGGCTAATTTTTTTTACGAGAATTAAATATATGTGGTACCATACATATGAATATAAAAATTAAATATGTAATGATTTTTAATAAAACTATTATGTAATAACAAATAATAATATAATTGTCATATGAATTATTGTTACTAACAATAAATTGATAATTCATAAAATGGAGGTTTTTGGGGAAAATAATTAGTCAATGAGTTTTAATAAAATAAAGTCAATGTTCATTAGGATAATTACTTGTCAAGCTTTTGTGGCTACATTTATTAAATAAAATATAACAATGTATTAAATAATAATTAATTTATAGTAATTTATTATAACTAGAATGCAATAACAGTACTAAAAGGGAAATAATTATTTAATAACATAACAGCAAACTAAATCTTGTTTACAAGTACTTGACAATTCTTCCAATCCATACCAAATTTATAACGAGGGGTGTTTCATTTTGAATATGTAATAATGATTAAAAATTACATTAAATTTTTAGCAACTTCAGTAATAATACTAAGTTGTGGAACCATACTAAATAATAGTAGTTGTTATTGTATGCAAAGTAAAATGGATACTAATGATATTAGTACTAATATTATTAATGCACAAAATATTCCTATTAATAATGTTCCACATACTAGCAATACAATTAACAATCGCCCAAAACAAGTTACTTATGATAGAGCTGAATTAGTTGCAACCACAATGCAACTTTTTAATAGTAATTATTCAATAGACAATAATAAACAAGCGATAACTCAAGAAATTAAAAATTATCTTTATAATATTCGGGAATTTTATAATAGTAATGACACTGATATATTACAACGGTTAATACAATTAGTTCATAATACTATCAATAATAATTGGCAACTTAGAACTAATGTACTAAGTAATATAGCAAAATTGCAAAATCAAAAAATTATTACACCATATCAATGTGAAGATTTATTAGTATTTAATTTGTTTTTAAATATAATGACTAATATAAAAAATAGTGATAAAAAAGCTTGGACACATAAATCTGTTTACCAATGGAATATGATGCCAATTCCAGTAATTATTGATGGAAAAATGTGGTTTGTTGATTCATTACATGTTGAAGGAGATCATTATAATAATTTGTTAGCTGAAGAAACAAAATATATACTGAAGTATTTTACAAAACTCTTAATTAATAAATACTTTGTATTAAATAATCCTAATACTTGGATATCTAAAAATATACTGGAAAGTAAAATTGAAGATACTATATACAATATATGTAATTGTTTTGATAATTTGCCAATAACTCAACAACTATTAGAAGATAAACATACAACAACCTATGATAATATACCAACATATATGTCTTATTCAGACATAGTTAATAAGTACTTTGATGAACAAAACGTGCAAAGTAAATTAGTAAAAGAGTTAACTAAAGTATTTAAAAAGTCAAAAATAGATAAATTGCGTATTCTGGATAAAAGTAATTGTGATAATAATAAGTATGAAAATAATAATGAAAATGAAGAGAACAATTTATTAGCACAGATTAAGAGTAAGCATATACACGATAATATTTATAAGTATATTGAAAATGGTGAAACATTTAAGGTAACATTGGCTGCATATAAAAAATTTCCAGAAGGGTTGTTTGATGATCAAAATGGTATTCCAGCTATAGTACTCAGTTATTTACAAAATAAATTAGAGAATGGACAAACGTGGATTGTTCCTGAGATTATTTTTAGTTATATGAAAAAATATAATATAATTATTGAACCACCAAGTGATAGCGAAGATAAAAGTAATAAAGATAATGATGATTCTTGGGAAAGAGATTGATTATATTGTATTCAAGAATTAAGAATAGTAGACATAATAAAATAACAATTGCCCTATAGTATAGTAGTATAATACTGCTAAATAACATTGTATAACTCGAAGTAAAATATTTGTAGTTTTTTACTATTATTACAAAATGGGACAATATCTGTCCCGCTTTTTATTAAAGTTTTCCTATTTCTGATTGTATTAGTTTTAAGTATTTATTCAGTAATAGTAAATTGTTGTTCCTAATATTTATATCTTCATCTTTTATTAATACATTTTCACAAACATTAAGCACTAGTTCACTTATATTTATAAAATCATTTATATCTGATTTCTTATTAATTAATTCTATTAATGCTTTCTTTAAATTATACATATAATCATTATTAGTACTTATTTTTTCTAAATCCATATCAATATTTAGCTCTTCACTCAATATACCACTAACTCGTTTATAAGCATTTTCGACTATTTCAAATTTTTCATTTGTATAATATTCATTTAATTTAATTATCTTATCTTTTACTTCCTTATAGTTAATCTGTAATGGTTCATAAGAGTCAATTACTTGCCAGCATATATCAGAACTTATACCTAACTTATCTGCTAAGTAAATGGCTAATCTGTCTATTAGAAACATGCTAACTTCTTCTAAGGTATTATGAGACAAAGCTATTCCTTGCTCTGCATAAGAATCTATTAAAGTTGTTATATACCAAGATAACTCTGTCTCTTCTAATACATTATAATTAGAATCCAAGATTAATCTTATAATACTTAAAGCTGCTCTCCTTAGCGCAAATGGATCTTTCGATCCAGTAGGTTTTATTCCAGCTCCTATAAACCCTACTAATGTATCTAGTTTATCGAAAAATGATACTCTGGAACCAGTAAAAGTACTTGGTAAGCTATCTTTAGCACCTAGTGGTTTATAATGTTCTCTTATAGGTATAGATATATTTGTATTTTCTCCTTGGGCCTTTGCATATATATCTCCCATTATCCCTTGTAATTCAGGAAATTCTCCTACCATTTGAGTAACTAAATCAGCTTTACATAATGATATTACTCTGTGTTCCTCATTACTATTAGCTATTGACATTAGTCTATCTATTTTTTGAGAAACTGTACCTAATTTCTCATGAAACACAATGTTTGATAATCTTTGAGCATAAGCTTCTAAAGTAACATCTGTGTCCTCTTTATAGAAAAACATAGCATCACTTAATCGAGCCCTTAAGACTCTTTCAAATCCATCATGCATTATTTTAGTGTCAGGAACATTAGTTACAGTGATAAAGAAAGGAGCTATTGTAGAGTCCGGATAAGTTAATGTAAAGTATTTCTGATGAACTTTCATAGAAGTTGATAATACTTCCACTGGTAATACCATGAATTTCTCATCTATATTACCTATATGTATAAATGGATATTCTACTAATCCTGTCACTTCATCTAATAATGTTTCATCAATTTTTACTAATAAGCCCATAGCCGCTGCTTTTTGAATCATTTCTCTTTCTATATAGGATCTTTTACTATAAAAATCTATTATTACTTTATTTTCTTCTAATTTATTTTTATAATCTTCAAAATTTTTTACTTCAATTTTTTTATTAGAAAGAAATCTATGACCATAAGTATAATTACTAGTAGTAATACCAACTGATTCTATGTTACATGCTATTGTTTTATTATTGTAAATACATATGATAGATCTTATTGGTCTTATCCAAAAAGCACTTAATTCATTAGTATTAGGTAATGACCAGTGCATTGATTTGGCCCAAGGCATAGTATTTATAAATTCTTCTATTATATTGTTTATTATAGATTCTATATTACATCCTTCCTGTATATTATTTACATAATAGTAATCATCTTTTATTTCTAATTCTTCTAATGTTTTATTATTTGCTTGCAGAAAGCACTCTATTATTTTACTATCTGCATTTACTTTAGGACCTCTTTTAGATGTACTTATTGATTTAGTTTTATTATTTAAATCAACAACTCTAATAGCTATATGTCTAGGAGATATATAAGTTTCTACAGTATTATATACTGCTTTATATTTATCTAATATTTTTGAAAAAGTATATTTAGAATCACTAATAGCTTTCTTCTGTAATTTAGCTGGAATATCTTCAGTAAAGAATTCTATTAATAGTTCACTACTTGTATTTAATATATCATTATTTATATTATTCATTATATTACTTCCTTTCCTACCCATGCTTGGCAGCAGCTTTTGGCTAATGCTCTTACTCTACTGATATATCCAGCTCGTTCAGTTACTGATATTACTCCTCTTGCATCTAGAAGATTAAAACAATGATTAGCTTTTACACATTGTTCATAAGCTGGCATTACTAAATTATGAGCTAATAGTTTTTTACATTCTTTTTCATAATCATTGAAGTGATCTAGTAATATATCTACTGAAGCTACATCGAAATTATAAAATGAAAATTCTCTTTCAAATCTCTTCAATACATCTCCGTAAGTTAGTTTCTTTTCATCTAGTCTTCCATTCCAATTTATATCGAAGTGACTTTCAACTCCCTGTAAGAATGTAGCTATTCTTTCCAATCCATAAGTAATTTCTACTGGAATTACTGAACATTGTAGTCCTCCTACTTGCTGGAAATAGGTAAATTGTGTTATTTCCATACCATCACACCATATTTCCCAACCTACACCTGAAGCTCCCAATGAGGGATTTTCCCAATCGTCTTCTACAAATCTAATATCATGTATATTTAAATCAAAATTTAATGCTTCTAGACTTTTTAAGTATAATTCCTGAGGATTTACTGGTGCTGGTTTAAGTATTACTTGAAATTGAAAATAATACTGAGTTCTATTTGGATTTTCAGCATATCTTCCATCTTTAGGTCTTCTACAAGGCTGAACGAAAGCCACGTTCCAATAATCATCTCCTAAAGCTTTTAAAGTTGTTAAATAATGAGAAGTACCAGCTCCAACTTCAGTATCGTACGGTTGCATTATTACACACCCATAATCAGCCCAATATTTCTGGAGATTAAATATAATATCTTGAAAAGACATATAATTACTATTATCCATATTATTAAAGGTATCTATATCTACATGATTTAATTATACTATGTATAAAGTATTCAGTAACAATTTAAATAAGCCCATAAAATTTTATTAAAACATTTTATACTAATGAAATTAATTAAAAAAATAATCAATAAGTAATATATTATAATTATTTTCTACTGATATCGTATTGTACTGTAAAAATTATTAATAGCATTGATAATTAATCATTGCACAATATTGTATATTACATCCTATATATTTATTATTCAGTACAAAAATAGTAATAAATTACATTATCTTTTAACTTCCATTATTACAAGTTCGTTTTTTCTAAGCAATGTTAAATTAATAACAGATTTATCAATATTGTCAGCCTCAAGATTATAAAAAGTTTTAGGCTTCGTAATACATTCTGTATTGAGATTTAATAGAATATCTCCTGTATGAATATTTGCCTTCTCAGCTGGTGATTCTGATGTAATTTTACTTACAGCAACACCAAGCTGGCCATTATTAATGTATTTGGAAATGGATGAGTAATTCTCGAAACCATAAGTATTCTGTAATTTTTTTAAATATTCATTTTTTAAGTCTTTACGACTCTTATCAAAGAATGCTTTTAAAAATTTCTTTTGAGGGGACTCAAGCTTTTCAACAGTGATACCACAATGCGGGTTTATAGGACCAGGCAATTTAAGAGATATTAGCGATAATATTTTTTTTATTGTTGATGCTGGGATAGCATAACTTTGGGGAATATTTGAAAAACAATCATAGTATATTATTCTAGATTTTTTATTATTCTTGTAATTGCTAATACTCCAATTTCCACAAGGAATACCAATTAATTCTCCATCACTCCGTATAATAGCGCCTCCTTGATTTTCTGGAAATACACTACCGACCATTGGAGTATATAGTATCAAGGTAGGAAGTCCGTCTATTGTTTTATATGCAATGCTTCCTACCATTGATTTTGTAATATCAAATTTATTTTTTGAATTATAGGGTCTACGAGCGTGTACATAGTGTTCTCCTCTACATTTTCCTACTACTATAGCACTATCTAATAAAATTGTTTCTTTTTCAGTTTTTGTTTGAAAAAACGAATCATTAATTATATTAAAATGATTAAATTTTTCACTTTTATTACATTGTAATTTGAGAACAACAATATTTAACTCAGGAATAGCAGTTAATACTTCTGCATAGTATGTATTATTATCCAATTGTATATTTGATTTTTTCTTTTTATTTATTTTGTTATTACAATTGTCATGGTTATGTATTATGCCATTTTTATTTTTTAATTTAATTTTTTTGAGTTTCTTATTCATTAATTCTAATTCTTTACTTAAATTTATTAGTTCAGAATCAGATTGCCGAGTTTCTACTATAGGTGACTTTTTTCTATTAGAATTTAATTGTTCTGATTGATTTATACTCGCCTTATCTGTTTTTATACTATTATTGTCATTGCTTTTATTAATATTCTCTTCAGTTTCTATTATAGTACTGTTATTTGATTTTTCTTCTATATCTTCATTATCAGTTTTTACTTCTGTTTCTAATGAATTTAGCTCTGTATTGTCATCATACCAATTATCTATGATATCAGATGGTTTTGCATCTTTATTCTCTTCTTCATCCTCATTATCAGTTTCAGCATCTGTTTCCATTGAATTTATATCTGTAGTTTCATCATCCAAATTATCTATGGTATAAGATGGTTTTGCATCTTCATTCTCTTCTTCATCCTCATTATCAGTTTCAGCATCTGTTTCTATTGAATCTTCTTCTATATCGTCTTCACAATCTATTTGTTCTTTATCTTCATTTATTTCGTCTACATACCCATTTATTTCATACGATTCATCATCTTGATTTTTTTCACTATCTATTACTACTATGTATTTATCTGAATTCATAGTAGCTGTATAGGTTGTTACTACTATTCCATCAGGTGACACAATCACTCCATTAGTTACTCCATATTTGTAATCTGTTTTATTAATACGTGGTTGTATTGCAGAATTATAAAAGTTATATTTATCTTTGCCTTTATCGCTAATTGTATATATTAAAACTACACTTGAAGATTTTTTTTCAACTATCCTTTTCCAATCAGTATTTTTTATATCTTTTGTTGATGAATCCTGTAATTTTTTAAAAATATCCTTACTATCAAATAATTGCCAAGAATTTACACAATTATTACAGTATAATAATAATGTAATAAATACAATATACAGTCTATTCATATTGTATTATCCAGCTTTCCCAGGCAAAGTTGCTACTAGTCTAATAGAAGCTGTTAATTCTTCCATTTGGAAATGTGGTCTTAAATATATAACAGATTTATACTTACCTGGTGAACCTGGAACGTCATATATATCAATTCTTCCTTCTCTTAATGGATATTGTGCTTTTACTGTAGCTGAAGCATCATCATTAAGTAGTATATATCCCGATAGCCAATTATTTAAATACGTTTCTACATTCTCTTTAGTTAAAAATGACCCTATTTTTTCCCGCATTATTATTTTTATATAATGGGCAAATCTTGAAGCGGCTAGTAAGTAAGTTAGTCTAGCAGATAAAGCAGCATTAGCATTAGCTTCATCAGTATTATACATTTTAGTTTTTTGAGTAGTTTGAGAACTGAATAATACAGCGTAATCACTACCTTTACAATAGCAAATACATAAAAAACCTAAATCACTTAATTCCTTTTCTCTTCTATCAGTAATAGCTACTTCTGTAGGACACTTTATTTCTTTGTTCCCCTCAGTTGTAGTAAATACATAAGCTGGAAGTCCTTCTAGTACTCCTCCATTTTCTACACCTCTAATAGCTGCAGTCCAGCTATATAAAGCAAAAGCATTAGTAATTCTCTGACCTACAGCATAGACTGCATTTCCCCAACAGAATTTAGATGTTTCCCCTACTCCAACTTCTTCTTGAAAATCAAAACCAACTACCGGACAAGTATTATCACCGTAAGGTAACCGCATTAATATGCGTGGTAATACTAATGATACATATCTTGAATCCTCAGATTCCCTGAATGCATTCCATTTAACATAATCAGGGGATTCAAATAATTTAGTTAAATCTCTAGGATATGGCAAATCCTCAAATTTATCTAAATTAAAAAACAATGGTGATACTGAAGTAATAAATGGAGTATGAGCAGCAGCGGCCAATCCAGACATTAATTCTAGAAAACTAATATCTTGAGGATTGCTTGAGAAATAAAAATCTCCCAATAAACAAGAATAAGGAGTACCACCGAAAGTTCCATATTCTTCTTCATAAATTTTTTTAAACAGACTACTTTGGTCAAATTCTATAGCTTTGGTTAAGTCTGTTCGTAATTCATCTAAAGTAGCATTAAGTAATTTAATTTTTAATCTAATGCCAGTTTCAGTATTCATTACTAAGTATTGAAATCCTCTCCAACTACCTTCTAGTTTTTGAAACTCTGCATTATGCAATATCTCATTAATTTGAGCTTCTAATTTTTTATCTATTTCTACAATTCTTCTTACTAAAAATGCTATAATATTAACTTCAGGTATTTTATCTTTATTATCATATACTTCATTTACAAATTCAGTAAGCATTTCAATAGCACTGCTTTCCTGATTAGGAAATCGTACCATTTTACATTCATGTAATATGATATCTAAGATTTTAGCATCCTGAGGGATTATTATACTCTCTGGCATTATCCCTCTTTATTGGTTTCTACTTCAGAATTACTTGCTTCTTCTTGAGGAGGACTATTTTCACTTCCTGTACTAGTATCAGTACCTTCTTCAGTCTTATCTGATATATCTAATAATTCTTTTCGAAGTCTTTCCAGTTCAGTTTCACTTACCATTAATTGCGTTAGTAATTGTGCTAATAAATCATTGTTATCTAATTTAGTTATTAAGTTTTTTAAATTAGTTCTTTTCTTATACAACTCAGATAATGACGGAACATTTTTAGCTAAATTACTAGGCTCAAAATCTTCCATACAATTAAAAGTTAATTCTAAACTAGTTTCAGGAACATCTTCAGATAAATGATTATTTATTCTTATAACTAATCTAGGATTAATTATTTTCATAATATCATTAAAGTTATCCCTGTCTACTTCAACGAATTTTCTAAACTTGAGATCAGGTAAGGGTTTTTCAGGAGTCCCAGACAAATCGGCTAGCACTCCCATGACAAATGGTAATTCTCTCTTTTCTATTGCTGTTCCTATTTCAATATCATATGTTATATGAACCCTAGGTGTTCTAATTCTATCTAACCAGTGTTGTTTACTATTTGCCATACATTTAACCCAAACCCATTAACATTATTAAAAATAAGTTTATTACAAGATTTAATAAAAATTCGTTAAAAATTATAAATATTTCACTTACTGTTGAAAGCCTTTTCTTGATTTTTTATTAATCTCAACAAATTACTCCTATGTGTAAATAATAAAAAACCAAGTATTAGTGCCGACAATGTAATTAAACTTGATGAAGCATTAGTTAATAGTGTAAGAGCAAAAAATGATCCAATAAATGACAAAGATGCAACAGATGATATTTTAGTTATTTTAAGCATCATTCCCCATATAGATGCAGATATAAGAGTAAGGAATGGACAGATTCCTAACAGTGCACCTGCTGATGTAGCTACTCCTTTACCACCATGTCCTTTTAACCATATAGGATATACATGCCCTATAAGACAGGCAATTACAGCAATTGGTAAGTATCCAGTATTTATAAATAATTTAGAGACTAGAAAACCTTTAGTTACATCAATTAATAAAGTTAATAAAGCTAATTTTTTATTTCCAGAAGACCTCAAAACATTAGTAGCTCCAGTACTACCAGAGCCAGTAGTTCTTATGTCTTTATTACTAGTGAATTTAGTTAATACATAACCAGTTGGAAAAGATCCTATAAGATATCCAGATAATAAAGACAAGATTAATACAATATTTTTCATTAATAATAATCCTATATTAAATTCTATCTAATATTACTAACTTCACACTAGATTTCCTATATAAATTCTACTATATTTTATAACAAAGGATCTAATTATAATAGTAGCCCATATTATATATGATATACGTTTTATAAAAAGATATTATATATAAACTCAATTAACTAATCAAATAGAAATGTGTATGTTATAATAACCATAAATAACAGTTTGTTATTATATGTAAATCTGTCTGGTGACTAATTCAATTTGTATAACTATAACTTAAGAGTATGTAATAATACATAAAACTTGTTATGATATAAAATATATCATTTATCTATTAATATAGTAATAAATTAAAACAAGTAACAATCAATAATGTTCAATGAAATAATTAATCTTAAGTACCCAGGAGACAGTGGTTATCTCCTAGTAAACAATAATAAAATTATGACATCTTTAACATATTAATAAAGTGTACAAATTGGTTGAAGGTCTCTAATAACTTTATATCTTGTATTACTTCAATAAATAGATTCCATGATTCTATCTCTATGTGTTCTTTTTTATAAAAATCAGCTACTGAATCTTTACCTTTCTTGGACAAATCAGAGGCTTCAACTTGTTTTATATAAACATTATTATAATAATTACTATATTGGATTGAATCCAATGCTTCATTTAATTGCTTCTTATTTTCAACTGTTTTTAAATTTTTTATTATATCCAATTTGGAATTTAATGCTTTAGTATCAGTAGTAGATTGATTGTTCTCATTAGTAGAATTGTTATCATTCAAAAGATAATAAATCACAGCAGAGAATATTTCTTCAAATTGATAAGTGAATATATCATCATTACTTAACGGATTAAAATTATTATTAAATGCAGCAAATAACTTACTTAGTATACTGAATTTATTATCCTGAACCAGTTTGTTACTATTACCATCATCTTTGGCATTTTTCTGAGCTATTTTTGAAAATACCAAACTAATATTATTATAGTTAGTATCTTTACCTGATATTTGATTAAGGAATTTCTTAATATCACTCAGTTGACAATCACTGCTAAGTAATTCATTATTGTTTATATATTTAGCGAGCTCATTGCACAATGCTTGATTATTTTCTATATCTTCTGTATTCAATACAAACTGACCAATCTTACTAAGCGTTGCAGAATTATTAATAACGGAATTCTCCACCAACACATCATGTTGCTCAAAACTATAGGAAGTAGTTACTGCTAATACAGAAGCTACTAATAAAGATTTAGTAAAAGTAAATTTCATAATTATACTCCTTTCTATAACACTACAAGAATATTTACTTTTCAATTATATATTAACATATTATTAACTAGTTCGCTTGGAAAAAATCTTCAGTATATTAAAATTATTTTAAATAAAGAATGTATAACGTACTATACACTTAATATAACAGTAAAGACTAGTTATTTATAATAATAAATATTAATATTTAACTAAGTCTCAAATAATATTTAATTACTAATGAATATTTTATTATTAGCAATTACTTTTGTTATCGTATATTTTATAAAAATTATATTAATGCATCTATAAATCGTTATAAAACTTCAAAATCTATGCATATTAAAATAATAAATGGATAGTCAATTTTTTAATTAGTTCTTGAGTAATTTCAATAATATTGTATTCTGAATATACCATCTCATTATACTGTTTAAAACAGAATTTTATTCCTTGTTGTTTATAATTAGGTATAAGAGTGCAAAATACTACATTAATTATAACATTTAATATGAAAACAAAAAACTAACTACACCTCTAAAAAAGCAACACACAAAAACTAACCAACAAGAGGTACTGATGAAAATAAAAGATGGTGCCCACAACGGGAATCGAACCAGTGACACACAGATTTTCAGTCTGTTGCTCTACCAACTGAGCTATATGGGCACTATCAAATACAATATAACATGTTCCACCAATCATGTCTATATATTTTTTTTGGAAGACATAATGGTGTCCTTGGAGGGGATCGAACCCACGACCTCAGGTTTAGGAAACCTACGCTCTATCCAACTGGGCTACAAGGACATGTTATAACTATATTATATACTAACATCAGGATAATTACAATATGACCCATTTGTCTTTATATAACATCTCAGGTACTGGCAATTATATGTGTGTTTTTATAATTATTTGTTAATATCACTATATTATTTTAATATTTGTAAGAAGCTCTTTTTATTCTGTCATTAATACCAACGCCTATTCCTACATTTGGTATCGGCATAATAGCTATACCTATATATTTTCTAGGATCATCTAATTTACTTAATGTATAAAATAAATTCCTAGCAGCTTCGTATAAATCACTATTAACACTTAAATTCGCATCGTATTTTATATTAGTATTACCAAAAGCTATAAAGGCTTCCCCTGTGTTAGGTTCCTTAGCATTAATTCTGAGTGGTAAATTTGGAGAATAATGTTTTTTCATCATACCGGGAGCTATTATTGTATTATTTTCATTATTATTATTAAATAATACATTAGTATGTAGAAACTCTTCTATATCTTCCTTAGATACTCCCCCTGGTCTTAATATTATATAAGGTTTTTTAGTCAAATCTATGATAGTCGATTCTATGCCTATATTACATTCTCCTCCATCTAATATTAGTGGTATTTTATTACCTATATCATTTTTTACCATTGAATACGAAGTAGGACTAATTTTATTTGAAGTATTAGCACTGGGAGCTGCTAATGGTCCATTAAATTCACTAATTAAATCTATTGCTATTTTATTATAAGGACATCTTAAAGCTACTGTTTGCAAACCTGAAGTTACATACTTGGATATATTATTATTGGTTAATTTTAAAACAATAGTCAATGGTTTCTTTACAATATTCCAAAAATAATTAGCTATATTTTCAGATTCATTATTAAATTCAGCTATTGTTTCAGCCATTTTAATATTACCTACATGTACTATTAATGGGTTATAGGAAGGCCTGCCTTTTACTGCGTATATTTTCTTTATAGCATTGTCATTAGTAGCATCTCCGAATAATCCATAAACAGTATCAGTAGGAGCAGCTACTATATCTCCATGCCTTAAATACTTAACAGCTTCATATATTAAATTATTCACTTTTTTAAGTATATGCAATATTACATTATACATATTGTACCACTCAATTGTTATATATATTATTTTGAATTAATGCTAGTAAAATATTTATATTTGTTAGCAGATATTATTCCAAACTTTCCAAGAGGTATTTGGGATTATTATAAATCAAGAAAAATTTTAAGAAGAAAAAGAAAATATAAAAGAAAAAGTAATATTAATATATATTAAAGTTAAATAAAAAATATCATTATATTTGACAAACAAAGTAATTTAATATTAACAGAAAATTTTGTATAATAGTATAAATAACACAAATAAGATTAAAATACTGAACTTAAATATAGTTGATATTTTTATAAGAAAACACGGGTGTTAATCCCGTGAATTCAATTTATTAATTAGTACAAGAATGCTTTAATCATCTTCATTGTCTAATTCTGATGCAGGTATTATTTCATTTCCTGTTTTTGGACCAATCTCTAGTGTTTGTCCAGATTTTATTGTAAACTTAGATTGGCTGTTCTTCATAGAAAATTTATTTACTCTAATACTTTGTGCATATGGATTATCATCTATTGCTCCTTCTGATTTAGCAATTTCTACTACTGATGGACTGTCAGTTGCTCCTATTACTAATTTATCTAAACTGGCAACATTGTTGTCACCTGCATAAAAGCGTAAGCTTGCATTATCATATGTTCTATAATATGTATTCACATTTGTTGTTAGGTGAGGAGATGGCCCATCGGATTTTTGTATAAAGTTATTGATTACTACTTTGCCGTTTTTCTGATTATTCACTTGTCCATTTATTAATACAGCACAATTTGACCAGTCCCCATGCAAATACACTTTGGGTTTTTTGTTATCGTCTGTTATATCTGCTATCATATCGTATGTAAAACCATTTAATATAAATGATACCTCTTTTGTACCATCAAATATAAAATACATATCATAAGAATTGTTTGTATCCAATTGATCTTTGTATAAATGTAATTCACCTTTGCCTATTGTATTATTCCAGTCATTGGTTAGATTTTGATCAAATTCTTTATTATTCTTAGTAAGAGTGTAATAATCAGTATTGAAAATTGTTACTTCTCCTTTTTTATTAAATTCATTACATAAATCCTTGAGCGAATACTTACTAGCATCTTGTTTAGGAGCCTGTTCTATTATTAAGTTTTGACCGTCATCTTCAAATAACCTTTTAATCGAATCTGGGTCAATGTTGTTGTCAGTTGTTCTACCACGCACAACAGTGTCTTTTAGTAATATTTTTCTGCCGATCGGTCTGTTTTCTGGAAGTTTATATACACCAGCTGACATATATGGTGTATAATCTAATTTACACCCTTCTCCAATATAAACGTTTTTAAATGATCCAATGCTATCAAGTACATCATCATTAACATTTTGGTTAGTAGGGTCAAATAGCCTTATTGTAGTTCCTTCAAGTTTTATCATCCAATTCTCTGGTTCTGGTAAAGCATTGAAGTCTAAAAATTCATTCTCGAAAAAATCACTAAAATCTACTTTGCCTTTATTAATTGTTGTTTTGACTGCAGGACTATTGTCGTTTTCTTGCCAATATACTTTACTACCTTTATTAATCTTTATAGTTCCTTTTTCATTATTGATTCCATGTTTTAGTTTGCGATTTCTAGTAAAATCTTTAGAATTAGTCTTAACATCAATTGGTGGAGCAATTAATGTAGAATTATCTTCTAATACTAATACTCCATTATTTATTAATTTTCCATCTCTTTGTATTCTCAAAGTACTACTATCACCTAATGTGAATGTCGTGCCATCCTGTATATCTAGTTTTGCATAGTCTCTAAATCTGAATTTATCATCATTATTCTTTTCACCAATTAATGCTAGTCCATTGTTGAGCTTATTGTCGCTTTTATATAACTTCATGTATCCGCCGAGTTCATCATCTACAGGCTCTTTATTCTCTAGTAAAACGGAATTTACAGTAAATGAAGTGAAATTATTTTCATTACTGTTACCAGCCATTACAATCATGTTGTCTGGATTTTGAGCTATTGCATTTTCCTGTTGTATGCAATATGCAAGTGTACTAACAAGTACTATGTTAAATACCTTATTTAACATGTTCGTCTCTCTTGAAAACCCCTTTTCTATTAGAGTGTAAAATTCGAATAATTAATTTTTTGTTTAAAAATTATGATAAAAACAAATAAATTTTTATGAAAATTTTTGGCATTGCAAACGCAAATTTCAGCATGAAATATACACGAATTGTTATATTTGGTAATATGCAGTTATTGCATTTTATAGTAAAATATAAATGCTCTATTACAAACTACTTATTAGTAATCATTTTCAATATTATATTTATTTTTAATAATATTAATTTATAGTACTATTACTTTTGAAATTACTTACAAATATGTTTCAATTACTATACTTTTTTAAAAGTATTGCTGATAATTAATCTGTAAAATCCAACATTATTTTCACTGACTTTCTAAGATTTACGAGTGTAATATTTGGAATATCAACTACTGGACAGGCTTTTATTTCGTGTTTATCTAAATCTATAGCGATTACTTTCGCTACTGGAATATTCGGTGGAAACATACCTCCCTCTCCTGAAGTATATAATATATCCCCCATATTAATGTTTAATTTTCCATGTTGTTTTATTGCTACTGATACAAGTTCATTACTATTAGTTCCTCTTATTACTAAAGTAATACCATTTTTAGTTTTTACTGGAATACATAATCTACTATCAGTAATAGTTCTAACTAGTCCTATATTTTTCGCTACATTAGTAATTATGCCAACTAGTCCATCAGTTGTTACTACTATATATCCATTCTTGTCTTGAGAATTACTTAAAGATATTATTAAAGATGAATTAAATAACCCCTGTTCAAACCCTAATACTTGTTCAAAATTATTTGTCTCTAATACATTCAACTTCTTCTTTGTATTTGTATTGAATTTATTACAAAGACTATGTTGCTGTTTTAGTAATTGCAATTGTTTGTTTAAATCAATTACTTGGTTTTGTAATTTTTTGTTGGTTTCTTGCATGTTAATTATTGTATTAATAGTGTTGGGCAAATCTATACATTCATGTATAAATTTTTTTATCGGTAATATTACATTAACTTCAGTAAAATTTAATTGTTTAGTACTACAATATACACAAATACCTAGTGCTACTACACTAACAACTAAGTATTTGTATGATTTTTTATTGATTTTCTTTAATATTAGTAATTTCACAATAAATCATTATTTGGCAGCATGGTTTTAGTATTTGGCAATATGATTGCCCAGGCTTTTTATTATTAAATTAACAAAAAATTGGTCATTTATATTTTCTTCATTGGCATAAACTACATAGTTATACTCATTTATAATATTTTTTATGTAAACTGCAAATATATTTATTATACTAGGTTGTATTTCATCTGATGAAACTATATCTTTTATTTCTTGAGGTAACTCAGCTATTGTTGTATTGTGAATCCTTATTACTATGTTATCATCTTTGGCAAATATTAATTGTAATTTATTACGAGATTTTGATTTAATGGCACTGTGAATTAATATATATAATATACCACAAATTATATTCTCATTATAATATTTCTCATCTACATAATCTGGATTTTCATAAGTAATTGTGAATTCTATATTATTCTTTTTACATATCTCTTTTAATATTGCATATAAATTTGATATATGTTTAGATTGCACCATAATATTCTGGAAAAAGTTCAATCTTAAACATAGTAAATCTATGCCATCTACTAAGTCTTTAATACATGTTTGTTGATTTATAGTTCCATCCATTAAGTCTTCTTTTATGAATACTATATGCGTTATACTACCAGCCAAATCATGACATACTTTAGATGCTAATAATCCAGCTATGTTACTTTTTGTTTGAGGCATTTATTTTTTCATCCTTTCTTTTAAATACTGTATTTCCTTCTGAGAAACATGATATAAAAAATTTATTAATATTATGAAAATTATCATATTTAAATCCTACATACTCATCAGCATCAAAATAATTATCTAACAAATTTCTATTAGGGAATTTAAATACATTACCATTTACGTGTTGTAATTCAGTACTTCTAATCTTATTATTGGACACTAAAGATAATACTAATTTATTATTTTTATTTAAAGTAATATTTATATCTCCATATATATCACTAGTATATGTTCCTATATATTTATTAATATTTTCCATTGGTGCCAGTATTTGTTTCATATCACTTTCAAATGACTTTTGCAATTCTTTATTTTTTTCACATCTATCTAATTCAGCTTGTATCCAATCTATTCCTTTAAAGTTAAAACATAAATCTAAGAAGTTATTACACATATACTCTGTAAATAATGAATTGGCAGTACCGCCAAAATTGACAACACAAGCAACTCCTATATCATCTTCAGGAGAAACTACGTAAAAAGAAGTAGCTCCACAGGCTCCTCCCATATGGAATATTATTCTTCTTGTATTTTCTCCATTATTTCCATATTTAGTAATAAATGTACCAATACCATATGACATGTCATCTCTTGGAAATCTTTCTATTTTAAATTGATAATCATTATCTTTAATTTTTATTATTTCAACAACTTTTGATGTAATTTTCTTAAATGTTTCTGGTTTTACTATCGTTTTATTATTATATACTCCGCCACTTACTATCATTTGCAAAAACTTAGCAAAATCATTAGCTGAAAATGCTATTCCAGAAGTAGCAGGGAATACATGAAAATGTCCATTAATGTCCACTGGATATACTTCATCTTTATATTTGGCATGACATATTGCTATCTTTTTAGGTTTGAATTGTATTGTAGATTTAATAAAATGCCAAACAGTACTAAAGAAACCATTTTTATTTACATCATATTTAAATCTAGAAGCTAAATACTTCATATATCCAACTCTAGAGACTTCATATTTTAAATCAATAGCACTAGAATTTTTAATATCCAGTTTATCAAATATATATTTTTTAACTAAATCTTCATATTTCTCTCCTGTTGCTTTTTCTAAAACGCTACCTATTAATCCAAATATTATGTTTTGATATCCGTAGTATTTTCTAAAAGATCCTGGCTTTTGTTTGAGGTATTTAAATGAATCTATTATTTTATTACATGCATATCCTCCAGCCCATAATGAATCCGCTGAAAAGTGTTTAAATCCAGTACTGTGAGATATTAAGTCCTGAATAGTCAACTCAGCTGATAATTGTTCATTATGTAGAAAAAAATTCTTATCATACTTACGGACTTTATCTTCCCATCTTAATTTACCATCATCAACTAATGCCCCTACTAAATATGCAGTAACTGTTTTTGAACACGAAGCAATTCGAAATAAAGTATCATTATCCACAAGTTCAGGATTATTAGAAGGTATTGTGGTATTACCAAATGACTGTATACACATGATTTTATTCTTACGAGTAACTACTAAATATCCTCCTGGTATATTAGTTTTTTTTAACCCTTCTTTTACTATAGTAATAATTGTATCAATTGCTTTTTGTACTTTAGTATCTTCTATTTTTAGTGCTGAACAATTAGTTATTAACGATATTGCAAATATGGAGATTATTAACCTATGCATATTTGATATCATTTTTTTAAGTAGTTATTAAGAATTATCTTTTTATTATGATAACATAACATATAGTAAATTTTTGATAAATTTTATGATAGATAGTACGAAGATTTCAATTTTATTGTGTTTAACAATAATTGTTACTAGTATTTTAGTAATGTCTTATAATGAATACGTTAATAGATTTTCAATAATTGCTACTCAGGACAATGGAATATATATATTTGATAAAAAAAGTACTATGTTAAATAAATGTGAAAATGGTAAATGTACATTAATGCAAACGTATTTTAATCAAAACCCAGTATTACAAATGGACACTAGGCAACAACAAGTACAACAATATGCAACTAATATTACACAACTCCCCAATATTAACCAACAATCTCAAAGCCAAAATAATAATAATAATCAGTATAATGATAAAAATAATAGTAATGCGCAAAATAATAATGAAGAATTTAATTCAAATAACAATAATATCCAAAACAAGTCACAACAAACAGTTCCTCAAGTAACTGTTGTGAATTCTGGAACATAATATTAAATAAATATTTGTATTAATTAATAAATTAATATTAATTAAAATAATACATATATTATATAAAAATATTGTTATATCAATAGAGTACAAAACAATCATATTTATTGTTGATTGAATACATATCATATGTACTTTGATAATATTTAATATTATATATATATATATTTCACATTATGTAAACATTTAAAATTAAAGTATATATTGTCTGGATATTTGAAATATCTAATATTATATAAATCTATAATTTTATCTTAATAAATCACACTATATAATTTTAATGCTTCATAAAGACGTACATTTATTTGGAATAAAGTATTTAAATTTACTTGAAATATTAATTATTAATTTATTAAATATTTCAAATTACATTTTACATATCCATTAATATTAGCCACTGCTATATATTAGAAGATATTAATACCATTGAAAAATATTCAATATAATATAATCCAATAATACTATGTAAGTATTTAGTACTCTATATAATTATTTATTTCCAACAATATGGATCATTTATAATAAACTCCATTGCACGTAAAATTCAACAAAGTATATTATTTTAATACATTTATATTTCATCGTAAAATAAATTATTATCTATTTTGTATATAATTAGAATACAATTTAGTGATCGTGAGTACAGAATATACTATTAATATATACTATTACTATATATAAAAAATCATTACTGTATATATAATCTATCAGTAACATTGTTAAATTATACATAAGATATATCATTATTTTATTTACAATTCATACAAAACAATATCCTAAAATTTTTCTATTTCTTTAAGGTAATATTTGCTATCCGACAAATGTATTAAGAATAAGTTAATTTAGGATTGGTTTTAATTGGCAGGTTCTAAATTAGTATTAGTGATTTCATAAAACGCCAACTATTTAAATTAAATAGAGAACAATTTATTATTTTAAGTGATATTGTAGTGATGATACTGCCATTATTAATTTAATAGTTGATATGTATTCTTTTAATAATAAATTATGTTAAATGTTTGAATATTATTTATCTTACAGCTTGAGTAAATAACAGTCGTTATTGTGTTTTAAACGATTAATGATATTAAAACGATTAATTGTTTTGTATATTATAGTAATAATTAATAACTACCTAGTAAAGTTCTGTCAAAATGTATAAAATGCAAATGAAATTAATAAAAACAATATTGGAATAGTTTCTATTATCATATTGATAATTATCAACCTAGGTTAGCAAAATATTTAAAACAACATGATACAAGTAGTATACAAAGAGAATTATTCATTGCTATATGCTGGTAGTTGCACCAGTATTTTCATCTTAGATTGATCAAACAATAATATTATAAAATAATCATATCCTCTTAAGTATTGATTATTCATGTTCATTTAAGCTGTTACAATTTTTGTATTTGAAATTTTATATTAGAAAATGATGTTGAAAGTTATTATATACTTATTACAAGTAAGATTATTGACAGTATATTATTATGCCGTATGATGAGAATTTAAATAAATTACGAGACAGTTTTAATAATTTAGAAATAAATTCTATATTTTTAGGAATGTATAATTACTTTGGCAATTATTACACTAATATTTCTGATATACAGTATTTCTCAGGTTTTTCTGGTTCTAATGGAAGATGTTTTATATCTAACGATACAGCTATAATATCAGTTGACGGTAGATATGTAAAACAAGCTAAAACCCAAGTCAATAATAAGTTATGGCAAGTAGCAACTTATCCTGATACTAATTTAATAAATATTATTAAAGAAGTAGTACACCCTAATACTACTTTAGGTATTTGTAAATATTCATTGAAATATAGTAGTTATTTGAAAATATTGGAGATTTCTAAGCAACTACATTTCAATATTAAATTACTAGATGATTTGCCGATTATTAAACGAGAGCTGTCTAAAGCTGAATTGATAGTATTAAATAGCAATAATACTGGGAACTATATTAAAGATAGACTTAATGCTGTTAGTGATAATCTAGACAATGAAGTATTATTAATAGCAGATCCAGCAATGGTAGGATGGATTACTGGTTTAAGATTGTCTGAAACTACTAGTACAAAGTCAATAATTCCTTCAGCAATTGTTGTGTTATCCAATCCCTATAGTTTACCTCAAGTATTTTGTGATTTAGCATTAGATGATGCAGAATTACATCTTGAGCATAGTAGGCAATTATCTGACAATATTCGTATGAATAACTTTAATATTCAAAGTTTAGATGAATTCGAAAACTATATAAAATTATTAAATATTCAAAATATAAAATGTGATTTTGCAACGACTCCTTTAGGTTTTATTTATAATTTGAAAAAACTTGGTTATAATATTATCGATGATAATTCTATTAATTTTATATGTAGTATAAAAAGTGATAAGGAAATACAAAACCAAAAAGAAGGTGCTTTGTCAACCTCTTTAGCTATGATAAAAGTACTAGCTATGGCTGAAAATCATATTATACATTCTGAATTAGAGGCTATAGATGTTTTCTATAATGCTTTAAAAGAGCATGATAATTTTGTTGATTTTAGTTTTGATCCAATTAGTGCTTTTGGAAACAATTCATCAATAGTACATTATAATCCCAAATCATTTAGTTATAATACAAATTTTATTGGAAATGGACTATTTTTATTCGATGGTGGAGCGCATTTTAAATACTCGACTACTGATATGACTAGAACTATATATATTGGTGATAATCCTAGTAATGAAATAAAAAAGCAATATACATTAGTATTAAAATCAATAATTAATTTCTCAAAAATGAAATTTCAAAAAAATACTAAAGCTTATACTATAGATGCTGTAGCTAGAGCTCCATTATGGCAACACGGCTATAATTATTCTTTTGGGACAGGGCATGGAGTAGCAGCTTTTGGTAATGTTCATGAGTATCCAGGAATTTCCACTAATTCAAATAATGAGATAATGGAAAATATGACAATAACAATAGAGCCTGGAATATATACTAATAATAATGGTATTAGAATGGAAAATATGGTATTGGTAAAACAATCTCAATATCCTAATTATAATGAATTTGAAACAATTAATTACATACCGTTTTCATTAAAATTAATAATAAAAGATATGCTTTCTACAGCAGAAATGCAATGGTTAAATGAATATAATTTAAGTATTAGAAATAAATGTATAGATTATTTCAAAAATGCTGAAATAATAAAAAATTGGATATTGGATAATACTGTTTCTTTATAGAATATTAAAACAATTTATATATTATGTAATACAGTGTTTTTAAAAATATTAATTAGTCAATAACATTGTAATAATTGTAAAAGATTCATCTACAATGATATGCAATATAGAAAAAGTAATATAGATTTATTATAAAATAATATATTATATATCATTAAGATTAATGACATCTATAAAATATTCGATAATTAAACATGAAAATTTCACAATGCTGATACATATGACCATAGTAGTTAAAAGCAATTCCTAAAATACATATTATGCTGTGTTGTATCTATTCGATAGAGTTCACTATCTGTTAAATTTTTACTAAATAAATTACTTAGAAACGAAATTAAATATTTACTATTTCTAACAGGCAAAAATATTTATGCAAAATAATGCAAGAATTCAAATAAAAAACATATACTAATATTTTATTACAATAAAATAAAATTGTTTAATTATTTATTGCAACGTGTCTTATACGTTTTGTATTTGAACTAAGCATTATTATTTGTTGTACTAGAGCATATTTGGTATATGTTACACTATTCATTAGTATTACCAATGTAATTTTTACTACTATTAATTTTCTCCTATTATTTTTACTTCCTGTTCTAATAATATACCTGTATTCTTTAATACTTTTTCCTGTATTAATTGAATTAATTGAATTACATCATTGGCAGTAGCGTTTCCTTCATTTATTATAAAATTACAATGTTTGTCGGAAACTCTAGCTGCACCTATTTGCATGCCACAACATCCGGACTCCTTTATTAATTGCCAAGCTTTATAACCAATGGGATTTTTAAAAGTACTACCACAAGTATTAGTATATATTGGTTGTGTTTCAATCCTTTTTTTTACAATATTTTTTATTATTTCTTTTAGATTATTACTGTCTTTATATTTAGTTTTCAAAATACAAGAAATAGCAATATAATTATTTGGTAAATTACCATTTCTATACATCATTTTACTACTATCTATATTTATAATATTACAGTTACTTATGTTTAATAACTTTGTATTTTCTAGTACTTCTCTAATTTCAAAGGTTGGAGTACCTGCATTCATTGCTAATGCTCCTCCTATAGTTCCAGGAATTGTATACAGTTGTTCACAACAGGATATATTGTTATTTATACAAAATTGTATAAAATTATTCAAGTTAAAACCACATTCCACTTCTATTGTATTATCCAGTATTTTAATATTACTTAAATTCTTTAAACTAATACAAATACCTCGTATTCCTTTATCAGTTACTATAGTATTAGATAAATTTCCTATAATAGTTATTGGTATATTTTCATCCTTGTTTCGTATAAAGTAAATTAAATCGTTAATATCATAAGGAATATATAATACATCACAAATTCCTCCAACTTTCATGAAGGATATTTTACTGATGTTGAAATTATATAAATACTGTCCTTTAATTTTTGGTAATTTCATTATTAAGAATTAGTAATTGTTTATAATTAATATATATGTTTTCCATTTTTGTAAACTTTTTAATATTACTAATTATTTCACTTTCATGCATTTTTACTATAATGATTGAGCAACTTAAAATATCAATACATATTTTTAATTGAAAATTTTTTGTTAACAATAGTTTGTTAAATTTTATTAATGCTATAATATCAATAGGTATTATTTTGTCCCAATTATCAATTATACAATTTTTTATTGCATCCATATTTATTTTTGGTACTATTAATTTCGGCAATATTAGACTTAATTTTTGCATAAAATGAAACATAGAACTAACAATTACACCTTAACAGTTTAAAATAATTTGCAATAACATGCAATTTACTAAAAATTAGTATTCTGTATTTAAAGGCAATTTAATATTATATTTAATCAATAATTATAATCAATTAATATTTATCATACAATAAGGTTGTATAATAATTTATATTATAATGTAATTGTATAGATACATATTACCAAGTAATAGATGTATAATAATAATTTTTATAGAACAGTGTAACTATACAAGCATTTTGATTAGCTTACAATAGAGTTGCACAGTAATTTGTATTACATGATTATGTGCTTATACACCAATAAACTTATAATATCGGAATTACATAATGATAATTGGCAAATAAGGTTGTATGTTTATAGAGAACCGGTAATAAACAACTTAAGTAAATAAGTATCGAAACTGGATACACTAGACTTGATGGCCATACAAAAAATATAGATAAAATATCTTTATAATAAGCTAGTACAATATTACTTGATATATATATAGTGCTTCCTTAATACAAGTATTAAAATATGAATAAATTATTTTTTCGTTAGTATTGTACAAGCATTGCTGATAGAGTTGACTTAGAGTATTATTATGATTCTCTTCTGTTTATAGCGCACTATACACTTTCTATTATTCTTATCTATTTGCAAATATTAATAATATTTTATATTATGAATATTTAATTATCTTGTAGAAAATGTATTAATTAACTGATATTTTAAAAATAAATAGCTTTTAGCAATTATTTACAAGTAAATTGTACTAGATTTTAAAACTACATAGACTTATAATATTAATGAACTATTAAGCATTTTGCTAAGTAGTAAATTAATTATGAAAAGAGAAATATCTGTTATTGATTTAGGAACTAATACTATACGTGTAGCACTTGCGAAGTGTGAGAAGTTAAAAACAAGCAATGATATAAAAGTACTTGGTTTAGGATACAAAATGGCTAAGGGACTAACTTATGGTACATTGACTAACATAGAAGAATTAGAAAGTGTTTTACTAGGTGCCATATCCAATGCTGAAAAAGAAGCTCAGAAGCATATAAAAAACGTAATAATAGCATTGCCAAATTGGGCAGTAGAATCTAGTTTGGTTGATAAATCTATTAGTTTGGGTAATAATCCAATTGATAAGAATCAAATTGATAGATTAATTAACTCGAATAATGCTTATAATTATAATGAAGAATCAAGTATTATACAGGTTTTTCCTATATCATATACAGTTGATAATTCTGAAGGAATACAAGATCCCATTGGTTTGTTAGGTAGTAAATTATCAGCAGTGTTTAATGTTATAACAGTAAAGAATATATTAATAAATAATATAAAAAACTGTTTTAATCAATGTGGAATAGTAATTGATAAGTTTATATGTTCTTCCTATGCTGCATCTTTAGCAATAGCTTCCGATGAAGAGTTGCAATCTGGAGTAATGATTATTGATATGGGAGGGTCTAGTACTACAATATCATGTATTGCCAATAAAGTACTTTTATATATGGGCATTATACCAATAGGTGGTTCTCATATAACTAGAGATATATCAGTAGTATTGAGAACTAATACGACTAACGCAGAACGGCTCAAAATACTGTACGGTGTATCCTCTAACAATAATACATTGACTCATGAAGAAGAGAAAATACTAGTATCAAGTATTGATGAATTTGGTGAGGAACATATTCAAAACGTATCAAAAAGTACTTTGGATTTAATAATATCTTCAAGATTAGATGAGATATTTGATCTTATAAAAGAACACATAGTAGAAAATAATATTGACGAAAAATATTATACGAATATAATAATAACAGGGGGGGGTAGTCGAATTTCTTGCCTTAATGAATATATAAAAACTAAGAATTTATTCTTGGGTTCTTCAGTTAGATTAGGCAAACCTATTGGTGTAATTGGAAGTAATGATTATGTTACTACAGCTTCTTTTTCAAGTACTGCTGGTGCTATACTTTATGGATTAAATAATTGTCAATATGAAAAAAAAATAAAACAAGGCAATAATAATACATTGCTTCAAAGGATTATATCAAAATTTAGAAAAGGAATTTAATATTTGCCAGTGTAGATACTTACATCACATCATGTATGGTAAGATCTTCTGTAAAATATAAATTTTAGTATAGTACAAGTGGTATAACAACTTGATACATTACTTTGGTTGAGAATGTTTGCATTATGCTACTTTGTATTACATTATATTGTTCTCACTAAGCAAATGAGAGCTGTTTTTAATACCACACTATAATTTGATTAAGTAAAACATTAAAAGAACTTTGTATTTACTACAACAAAACTTTTTTTAATACTTCATCAATGTGTTTTACACACTTTATATGTAATTCATTTTTTAATACTTTAGGTAATTCTTCAATATCTTTTTCATTATCGTAAGGTATTAGAATATTTTTTATACCATTTCTTCTAGCAGCTAGTAACTTTTCTCTCAATCCCCCTATTGGTAATACTTTGCCAACTAGTGTTATTTCTCCAGTCATAGCTATATCTGCTCTTGGTTTCTTACATGTGAATGCAGATACTATTGCGGTACATATAGTAATACCAGCTGATGGTCCATCTTTAGGTACAGCTCCTTCTGGCACATGAACATGTATATCATATTTAGACAAATCCTCTTCTTCTATAGCTAGTATTTTATATTGTGATTTAACGAAACTATAAGCAGCCTTCATTGATTCCTGCATTACTTCTCCTAATTTACCAGTAGTTACCAATTGACCAGTTCCAGGTATTTTCAGAGCTTCTATAGTCAATACATCTCCTCCAGTTTCAGTCCAAGCAAGTCCATTAACTACGCCTATAGTGGGTTCTTTAGATACTATATCTTGATTATATTTCTTTATACCTAAGTAATCTTTTAAGTTATCTTGAGTAATGGTCATTACTTCATTTGATTCTGAATTATTAGATACTAACTTTCTAACTACTTTTCTGAGTATCTTAGATATTTTCCTTTCTAGATTTCTTACTCCAGATTCCATAGTATAATATCTTATCACATCCATTATAGCATCATCAGTAATTATCATCTCATTATTTTTTAGCCCATTCTCTTGCATTTGTTTAGGTATAATAAAATTCTTAGCTATATTTAATTTTTCTTCTTCTGTATAACCACTTAATTCTATTATTTCCATTCTATCAAGCAATGGTAATGAAATTTCATAACTATTGGCAGTTGCTATAAATATTATTTGAGATAAATCATATTGTACTTCTAAGTAATTATCAGTAAAAGTACTATTTTGTTCTGGATCTAATACTTCCAATAATGCTGATTCTGGATCACTACCAAGTTTGTCAATTTCATCTAGCATAATAATTGGATTGGTTACATTAATTCTCTTCATTGCTTGAATAATCCTTCCTGGCATAGAACCTACATAAGTTCTCCTATGTCCTCTAATTTCAGCTTCATCCGTTACTCCTCCTAGTGATATTCTAGCGAAAGGACGTTTCATAGCATCTGCAATTGATTTACCTAAAGAAGTTTTCCCGACTCCTGGGGGGCCAACGAAACATAATATTTGAGATTTTACCTTTTTTGTACGTTTATATACTGCTATATACTCTAATATTCTGTCTTTTATTTTATCTAAACCATAATGATTTTTATTTAATAATTCTTCAGCATACTCCATAGATAGTTCTTCTTTAGATTCTTTCCAAGGAATATTTACTAACCAGTCTATATAATTCTTTATTACTACTCCTTCTTGAGAAAAATTTGGAATATTCTTTAATCTTTTTAATTCTTGTAAAGCTTTATTATGTGCTTCTTTACTCATTGGTAATGATTTTATTTTGTGTTTTAATTCTTCTATTTCGTCAGATTGTTCTTCAGAATTACCTAGTTCTTTATTAATAGCTTTTAATTGTTCATGCAAATAATATTCCTTTTGACTCTTTTCTACTTGTCTTTTAACCATGCTTTTTATTTTTTTTTCAACTAAGAATAATTCAGTTTGACTTTCAATTATAAATATTAATTTTTTTATTCTTTTTGTTACATTAACTAATTCCAATAATTCTTGTTGTTCACTAACTTTTAATGCTAAATACGAAGATATTATGTCACATAATTGTGAAGCATCTTCAATGTTAGAAATAGTCTTTAATGCATCAGGAGGCAATTTTTTACTATGTTTACAGAAAGATTCAAAAACTGATATTAAAGCCAATTTTAATCCTTCTAGCATTTTTGATCCACGAACTTTATTTTGCAATTTTGTGCATAGTGCTTGTGTTACATCATTATCAACTGATATATTGTCTATAGATACTCTATATAATCCTTTTATTAATACTTTTACAGTACCGTCATTAAGTTTCATAAAATTATGAATATGTCCGACTGTTCCAATTTTATAGAGATTTGATGCAGTTATATCATCTATTAATGGATCCCTTTGGGTAACAACAACTATATCAGTTTGCTCATTATAGGCTTTACATACTGCGTTTACAGACTTTACTCTGCCAATTAATAACGGCTCTATAGCATATGGAAACAAAACAATATCTCTCAAAGCAATTAGTGGAATAGTTAATATATCTTTCATTAAATCTCAATACTCTATGTATACTACTTTATTTTATAAGAAAGTGTAATTGTTGTCTATACATTTAAATATGTAATAGATGCTACAATAAAATCATTAAAGAATTTATAACATACTTGATTGTTAATAATATATTTTCATCAATATATAATTGCTGATATATTATAATGTATTACTACTGATATATATATCATATACAGTTGTTGGTATATAATAATGTATTACTACTGATACATCATCATATATAATTGTTGGTATATCAATCATATATTACTGCTGATATAATCATGTATTACTGCTGATATATAATCCTATATAATTGCTGATGGATCATTATATATAATTGCTAATATAGCATTATATATAATTGCTAATATACCACTATGTATAATGGATAATGTGTATAATTACAGCTATTAATAATAGTTAATTTTTTTCAATTGTTCATTTTATTTAAATATACTTTATAATTAATAGAGAATAGTTAATGTATATTTCATTTAATATTTTATATTTTATATATTTTTCTATTTATTCTATTAATCATTTTATTTACTTTACATAAGATCAACATTTTAAACTTGATTATTTTGCCAATCTATCTTAGAATATATAATGAAGTATGTTGTATTTTAAAGAAGTAATAATGAGTAAAAATTTCCTTAATTTTTTAACAACTTCAGTAATAATACTAAGTTGTGGAACAGCTATAAATAGTAGTAGTTGCTATTGTATGGAATCTAAGATTCTTTCTCCACAAAATCAAGAATTGTCACAGAAATTATTAACTGAATTATCAAAGATGGATGCAGATATTAAGGATGAGCTAAAGAGAAACCAAATAATTGTGGATAAGAATGGCCAACCAATAGAGAATGAGAGTTTCTTTACTAAAGATTTGTTAAGAAGTTCACTAATAGTATACTTTAATGCATTCAAGCCAGTGTTACAAAGTGTAGGTGTTTCTGATGAGATCATACAACAACTTGATAGTTGCATGACATACTGCAGACATGTAGGTGATAGGATTGAGTTTAGCTTACAACAAGTATGGTTGAATTATAAAAAAAACAGTTCACAAGACATAGAGAGATTAATTTCTAATCAATATTCCTACTTACGCCAATTATCTGAATTTCAGAACTATGCTGATAATAATGATGACAGCAATTTCATAGAAGGATCGTATTTACTACGTGATGATATTATTGGTATCTTACAAAAAATCAGTGAGAACGTATCTTATTATTATAAGTACGACAGTGTCTTACAATATGAATTAATTTCAAAACTTCATATGAAAATTTTAGAATTGCAACAATTATTAGGGAATAATGATTCTAGTAATAATAATCAGTGTAAGAATATTCATGATATATTGAAAAAGAAATTAATGTCACAACTCTCTAATATTATTTCAGGTTTACAACAATTAGACATTGATTTGTCTAATCATGCCAATGATCTTGCCAACTTCTTACAAGATATATCAGCTTCACAAAATATAGCAAAATTAACTGATATTATGGAAGGAACTGGAGAAACAGTTAATATTAACAATGATAATATAAATACTATTACATGGCAACAGTTACTTAATTATTTACAAAATAAAATACACTTAATAACTATAAATGATATGCAAAATATAAAAGAGTATATAGAAGAGTATATAAAACAGTCAATTAACAATAATACTATGGATGCAAAAGAAATTGCACAAAAAATTATTGATCCAGCCATTGTATGTTGTGACAAAGTACTACGCATAGCAGATAATTTGAAAGCATATCTTTCTAGTATAATCAATAATTCTAATTTTGACTATAAGCAGAGAGCATTAGCAAAGAAAATTAATGAGGAGAAGGTTCTAATTTTCTATATTAAGCATTTAACAGATGCGACAGAGCAACTTCAACAAATACAAGAAGATTATAAGAATAAAAAGATTAATAATATAAAACAAGACGAAGGTAGTAAGATAATAGACAAACATAATAATTTACTATCAAATAACACTATTTTGCATGCAATTAATAACATTAATAATGTTGACCAAATTGAAAATAGTAATATAAAGAAAGAAAATAGTACTATGAATGCAACAAATATTGCACAAAACACTATTAAACAAATAATGTCATGTAGTGCAAAGGTACAAAGCATATCATCTGATTGCAACAACTATCTTTCTATGATAATCACAAATGATAATGTTAAAGATAAGCCGGACAAATTAGCACAGTACATTAATTATAAGCTAAATGTCTATATTGAGCATTTAAAAGATGCAACCAAGCAACTTCAACAAATAAAAGATGAATATAATAATAAAAACAGTAATAATATAAAGAAAGAAAATAATAATGCAGTACCAAATGAAGCTTTTATTAAGTTCAAGAACGCCCTTAATAATATTGAACCAATTGAAAATATTAAACAAAGTGAAAATAGTAAGAATATTAAACAAAATGAAGATAGTAATATAACAGAAGAACATAGTAATTCAATACTAAATGATGCTTTTTTGAAGTCACGTGACGAACTTAATAATAGTGCACAAATTATAAAGAATAATAATATTCCAAACAGTGAAGATGAGAAGATAATAAAAGAACATAATAATTCATTACAAGATAACTCTTTTTATAATTTAAGTAAAGCTATTAATAATGGTGACCAAATTGACAATCGTAATAATATGACAAAAATTGAAAATGATAATCCAATAGATAGTAATACTTTACTACTAAAACTAAATGAAGATATCTTAAAAGAAAGTGAAGATAGTAAGATAACAAAAGAAGATAATAATTCAGTACCAAATGAATCCTTTATTAAGTTCAGGGAAGCCCTTAATAATATTGCACAAAGTGAAAATAGCAAGAATATAAAATGAGCTGAAGATAGTAATATAAATGATTAATATATTAGGCACTGCTGATATAGCGTGTGCCTTTTACTAAAATTTTTTAGATACAGTAACAATATGTTATTTTATTTTATAAATATAGTAATAATACTTTATACATTAATCTAGGCTAATGCCTAGCCTGCTATATATTACATGTATCTTGCTATGCTTGAAATAAATTGCTTATATGTTCATTACTACTTGGCATTATTTGTTATCGCGGGAAATTCTATTTTATAAATAGTAGTAATACTTAATATATTATTTTAAGCTAATGCTCAGCCTTGTTATATATATATAACACTATATATATAGTATACTGCTTGAAATCATTTGCTTAAGCGTATAATACCTAACGCTAACATGTAATGTCATCTTATACATATACTATTTGCCTACACTGATCATTTCAATTTTAATACTAGACTAAAATTACTTAATACACTAAACTAATCTAACGATTAGCTTTGATGCATGCTAATGCACGTATTTACTGCGTGAAATAATTTGCTATCACGAATAGTCTCTATTTGTAATACTAGAGTAAAATTACTTAACACACTAAACTAATCTAACGATTAGCTTTGATGCATGCTAACGTACGCATTCACTACTTGAAATTATCTGCTAACGCGGATCATTTCAATTTTTAGTTTAGTAACATTACTTTACGCATTCACTACTTGAAACGATCTCAGTTAGTTCTTGGGTTATTTTTGTTTGTCTAGTTCTATTATAGAGCAATGTCAGTTCCCTTTGCATATCATCAGCATTCTTTGAAGTTTTATCCACTGCAAAAACTCTTACTGATAATTCTGCCAATAAATGTTCTCTAACAATATCAAAACATAAAGTATACAAATATCTATTTAATAAATAATCAATTAATTGTACTCTATTAGTATTTATTTCAGTAGTATTAAAAGTTCTAAAGTCTTTAATAGTAAGTGGTAATATTTTAAAACATTGTGTAGTTTGTACCATAGCACTTTTATATTCTCCACTTACTACATATACTTCGTGCACATTATATTTAGTAACATATTGAAATATTAATTCCTTCAATTTATTAGAAAATAATTCTAAATTATATCTAGATTTTATATTTCTCTCGATATTATTATCAATTACTATATTACTATTTACTAATGGTAATTTCTTCCCAAATACTTCTACATAACATGTTTTATTCTTAGTGATAAAATCTATAGCTAAATCAGATAGTGATTGTTTAAAAGACCCACAAAATCCTTGATCAACTGATAATATTATTAATAATTTTTTACCTGCGTTTCTTCTTATCCAATGCTTATCATTTAATTCATTAAAGTATAAAGCCTCAGCTGCAACTATTGATAAAGTATTATTAAGTATTTCTATACTTGCTTTTAATGACTCTACATCAATTCTACTAATATTAGATAATTTAATACTAGAAATTACTTTTATAGCATCAGCTGCTTTTTGAATATTATTTATAGTTTTTATTCTATTTTTAATACTCTGAATATTTTCCATTATTACTTATCTTTCTGATTATTAATTACATGCCATTCCTTAACAAAATTAGTTAAGAATTTATTTAGTTCTTCTTTTATTTCATTGCTTATTACTCTTTGTTCTCTTATTTTATTAATAATATCTGTGTCTCTATTAATATTATCTAATAAGCTAGCTTCAAACTTTTTTATTTGTTTAATATCAATAGTTTTGAGAAAATTATTCATAGCTGCATATAGCATGACTACATGATCAGCATTCCTATAAGGCATATATTGAGGTTGCTTCAATATTTCTTCAATTTTGGCTCCCTTTTCAAGAGTTTCTTTAGTAGCAGTATCTAAATCACTTCCAAATTGAGTAAAGGATGATAATTCATTATATTGCGCCATTTGTATTTTAATATTACTAGAAACTGATTTCATAGCTTTAGTTTGAGCTGCTGACCCTACACGACTAACTGATACACCTATATTAATGGCCGGTCTGATACCTTTATAGAACAAATCACTCTCGAGAAATAATTGACCATCAGTAATTGATATAATATTAGTTGGTATATAAGCTGAAACATCGCCAGCCTGAGTTTCAACTATAGGTAAGGCTGTTAATGAACCACCACCCTTGGCTTCTGACATTTTAGCCGCCCTTTCTAGTAATCTAGAATGCAAATAAAAAACATCCCCTGGATATGCTTCACGTCCCGGTGGTCTTCTTAATAATAGTGATATTTGTCTATAAGCAACTGCATGTTTAGATAAATCATCATAAACTATTAATGCATGCATACCATTATCTCTAAAGTATTCTCCCATAGCACAAGCAGTATAAGGTACTACATATTGCATGGCTGCAGAATCAGAAGCAGTAGCAGCTACTACTATTGTATAAGGCATAGCTCCATGTTCTTCTAGAATTTTAACTATCCTAGCAACTGATGATCTCTTTTGACCTATAGCTACATATATACAATATACTTTATCTTTATCTGAAACTATATCATTATATTTCTTTTGATTGACTATAGCATCTAAAGCTATAGCGGTTTTTCCAGTTTGTCTATCTCCTATTATTAATTCCCTCTGTCCTCTACCTATAGGAAATAATGCATCAACCATTCTTATACCTGTAAACATAGGTTCATTAATGGTTTGCCTATCCATAATACCCGGAGCTGGATTTTCCATATTGTATTGATACAACTTGCCTTCTATAGGAGTACTAGAATCTATAGGTTCTCCCAGAGCATTGACAACCCTTCCAAGTAATCCCATACCTACATTAACATTTACTATATTATGAGTACGTTTTACTACATCATTTTCTTTTATTTGAGAATCATCACCAACTAATATTACACCTACATTATCAGCTTCAAGATTAGTAACTATTCCCTTTATAGTATTACCAGTTCTAGAAGAGATTACTTCTACCCATTCTCCAGATTTAGCTTCATCTAATCCATAGATTTTAGCTATTCCATCACCAACTGATAATATATAACCAGTCTCAGACACATCTACATAAGATTCGAAATCTGATATCTTTTCTTTTAATAATTTAGAAATTTCTAATGCTTTACTGTTCATATACTACTCACTGATTTAAGATAATTAGATAATTGTCTAATAGATGAAGATCCTGATAAATCATATATTAATCCATCTGAATATATTTGCATACCTGTTAATAATTCTTTCTTTATACCGTATTTCATTATTAATTTTTTACCTTTAAATAACTGTTGTATTACTGATTCAACTTCCTTTTCTTGTGCTTTAGTCATTTTTACTGGAGTATAAACAGCTATTTCCTTTTCATTTTTATAATCAGTAAAAGTATGTCTAAATGTACTCTCTATTTTCTTTATTAATGAGAATCTACGGTTTTCTATTAGAACATTCACAAATGATTTAAAAATATTACTTAATTTTAAAACATCAGCAATTACAGGGAAAACTGCAAGGCTTACGCTTTTATTGGAACTATTTTTTAATAAATTACAATAATTTATATTATCTGATAGAAATTTTTCTAATGTTTTAAAATCATTCAATAAAATATCAAGGCACTTATTATCATTTCCAACTTCAAACAAAGCCTTAGCATATCTTCCATATAATGCCGTTAATACTGGATATAATCTATTATTAATCATCTCATAACTCCCAAATATATTATATCATAATAACATTTAATAATCATAATTTGATTTAGCCCATATCATTGTAAAACTACAGTATAATAAGAAGCATTATTTTTACTAGTTATCTTAAATGAACATTTCTTATTTTTATATTTTATAGTATTTAGTTCTTTTATATTACTATTGTAGTTTTTACCAAAAATGCTATTTATATTATCATTTTTATCTTTCATTAAAAGTATATTATGTTCTTTTATATTAATATTATTACCAATAACTTTATTTAATAAAGCATTTAATGTAATTTTAGTTAATACTTTGTTAAAATTATTCACTTCTTCAGCTCTTTCTGGTAATCCACCTATATTGCATTTTATAAGAGAATCTATTATACTTCTAAATTCATCTATAAATATTATCTTCCTATTCTGTTTTAATATATTAGCTATACTTTGATTAATACTGAAATTAAAAACAATACTATTCTGTGATTTAGAATTACATAAATCTTTACTCAATTGCATTATTTTCTTCTCATCTTGTATTAAAATCGGATCAGTATCAATTAAATATTGAGTAGAGGTGTATATAGTATTAGGTTCATATTTATTATTATGATTATTAATTAATGTATTGTTGTGTATTATACAGTCACTAAGAATTTTATTATTACTTTCTTTTATGTTATTAGTAAATAATTTATTTTGACTATTCATTGCACAGCAGTAGTTATGTACTATCATTATTAATACAAATATTTTTAATATATTATTCAAGGTGATATATATATTTAATATCATTACATTAATATTAATCTCTAAATATTAATATTTAGTTAATGTTTTATTATTAATAGCAACAGACATTATTATTGCTTCACTGAACATTAAAACTACTAGAGCTGAACCACCATAAGATAAGAATGGTAAAGGAATACCAACTACTGGCAATAAACCACATACCATAGAGATATTTATAAATAAATAGAAGAAAAACATAGCATTTAATCCAAATACTAAATACTTATAAAATTTATCTTTAGTTTGAATAACAATAGTATAATTATAAATTAGTAATATTAAATATAATCCTATTATACTAATACATCCCACAAATCCAAATTCTTCAGCTATAGCTGCAAATATAAAATCATTATGTTTTTCAGGTAAGAAATTTAGTTGGCACTGAGATCCTTGCATAAATCCTTGTCCCCACATTCCTCCTGACCCAATAGCAATTTTAGACTGAATTATATGATATCCAGCACCGTTTGGATCTTTTTCGGGCATTAGAAACATTAATATTCTATCTTTTTGATAATCATGAAGATATTGCCAAATAATGGGAGATAGAGCCAATCCACAAGCTGGAACGAATAATAATTTCCACATTTCTATTCCAATAATAAATAGTATAGAGAAGTAAACTAATAATAATAACATAGCAGTTCCTAAGTCTGGTTGCTGTAATACTAATCCTACTGGAATTAATACTAATATACTGGGAAATATTAAATAAACTACTTTACTTATATCTTCATTATTTATACAACTGAAATATTTAGCTAAAGCCATTATTAATGATATACGCATAGCTTCTGATGGTTGTACAGATATATAATATAAATCTAACCATCTCTGAGCACCCATTGCTGTTCTGCCCATTAATGCAACTACTATTAGCATTAGCAAACTAGAAAAATACATTAGGTATGCATATTTTTTAAACAATTTAATATCTAATAATAATACTAAGTACATAATACAAAATCCTATTACTATTCTAATAATTTGTTTTATTATGTAAGGTTTCATGTATCCAGAACTTAGTAATGAATATAAACTAAGTAAAGCTATCGTTAATAAAGAAATTATAACTAATATTGGTAATAATGGTATTTGTTTTAATTTTATTCTCATTTACTATTATTTTTGATATTTTATATCAAAACGTTAATCTCTTATTAATGATGATAAAGTTTTAGATACCAATTGTATATCTGAACCTAAATTATTAACTAAGTAATCTCTATTAGCTAAATTACTCTGAATTAGTTTATTTATACTATTGTCTATAGAAATTAGTTTATTATTTAAATCTGTTCCTATAGATCCTGAGAATTGATTAGATAAAGTCGCTACAGCTTTTTGTAATTCTAATTGATGTTCTCCTAGCATTCTTATTATTTCTTGATGTTTCAATAAAGAATTACTTAAATCTTCTATACTTTTATTAACTTCTCTTTGCATATTATATAAGGATACTCTATTTTCATCTAAATCATGTAATTGATGTTGAAAAGCATAAATAGTTTCTATTGTTTTTTCAAGTAATCCCATAGAAAATAACTGTCCATGATATTCTGAATTCTGTTCTATATTATTAATACTTACTGAATATTTAGTTAACCATTCTTCTACTCTATCCAAAAATCTATTTGATATTCGTTTTTGATATAAATTAAATACTCCTAGTATTAATGAACCTAATAAACCAAATAAAGAACAACCAAAAGCTACTCCCATACCTTCTAGAGGTATTTTTAGACTGTCTTTTAACTTAACGAAAGATAAAGAAGCGTCTCCTTGTTCCATTCCTAAATTATCTAATATTGAAGATACATTACCAATAGTTCTAGATAGTCCCCAAAATGTTCCAAATAAACCTAAAAATATTAATATGCCAGCAATATATTTTGATATTTGTTGGGACTCATCTACTTTTTTTTCAATATCTGCTAATATTATTTGTAATTTAGAATTAGATATCATTTTAGAACTTTGTTTTATATATAAAAAGATTGGTTTTAATATTTTTAATGATTTAATATCTCTTTTTGACAAACTATCAAATTTTAATAACTTTTTATATTCATATTCATAGCTAAATATTTTAATAATACATAAGACTATTCCAGTAATAAAACTGAATACTATCACTGAGTTAATATATATATTATATAAAAAAGCATTTCTTAATATATCAAATAATACATTAAATAAAATTCCCAAACAAAATAAAAAACTTAATATTTGAATTACCGCAAGCTTAGATATTATTAAAAACATTGAATACCAACGAAGATATCGTAAACAATAACATTATGTGTACAATAAGTATTATAACATTATTTGAACTAATATGTATTTTGCAATAGAATATATTCACTTATGTTGAAATTAAGGCATATAATAAATTATTTTACGGATATATAATATATATGTATCTAAAAAAATAATAAATATTAGCAATAAATGTATAGAATATCTCTATATAAAATAAATGATAGTGTGATAAAATTAAATACACTATATAATACCAGTAACAATTCTATTAATAAGAACATATTTATTATACACAAACACACTGGAATTTTTGGTATGGAACAAATCAAGAATGGTATATATATTATGCTATATATATTTTGTTTTATCAAAATAGTTTGATGTTAATAATGTGATATTACATATAATTAATTGGTTTTATAAACAGGATTCTAAATTATAAATAAAAAATGTTTGAAATTATTAATATGTGCTATAACCAGCAATTGTTTTTATTAAAATAAATATAGCATGTAGTATTGCGAGATTAATAAATAATACTGGTGCTGTGAAATAAAACTTTATAATGCTTTAGAGTTAAGTCCAAATGATGAACATTTAAATACAAATTGTTGACATGCTGGAAAACTATACTGATACATAGCAAAAAATGATAAACATAGTATTGCTGTAGGTACATTATTAGACAATGTGTTATCCCATAAAACATCTGTTACAAAACTGAACAAAATAATACAGTCCTTGAAAGATATTATAAAGAACAGAAACAATATTAATAAATAATTATTAAACAAAATGAATACAACAACTAATAGTATTGCTGAATAATGTTTTCTAATATATATATAAATATTAGATAGTAATATAAATTAAATTACATGATTATATAATTAATCTTGAAGAATATATATTCAAAAACAAATTTTCTATTCTAGTCGTGCAACTGTCTGTTTCCAGACTATATAAATATATTATCAATATTATATAAAATTATTATAAGTGGCTTTCATTCTTATAAATGTCAGAAATAATAACTATATCTGATTGTTCGTAAAATACTGCTGTTATTTCCAATCCTTGCATTGCTCTAAGTATAAAAGTAATACTAATAAGTAATACACAAGATAACCAAATTACTTTTCCTATCATTTACATAATTTATAATGTTCCACGTTTGTACCTTTGATTACTAATGGTTGTTTTGAATAATATTTTCCATTAATCATAATAAACTTTTTATTAGAGTTTAATATTGTATATCTATTAGCATTAATTCTATTGAGTGAACAAGTATTTGATTCATTTTTAGTATTATTTAATTTTAGATAAGGAATACGAAAACAATTAATATTATTCAAATATTCACTATTATAATTAATGAATACTACTGGCTTTAAATGATTCTTATTAATAATAGATATTTGTTTTACATTAGCGCTAATAAAAACGTTATCCAATAATATTAATACAGAACTAGCATTATTTGGTAAGCCAAAATTGTCGTATAAATTGTAAGTGACACCATTATCTAATATGCAATTGCCATTAGTTGAAATAGGATACGATTTAATAGTAGTAATAGCAAAATTATTATTTGTTATTTTTAATATTTTATAAAAAAAATCTTGACCTTTATTATTAACATTTAAAGATTTAGAAATCGATTTATTTGCATTGAAATCTTTAAAAAATAAATTTTTAGATACTCCATTACAATTTGAGTACGTAATACTGTGTTTGTACTTATTAATAGCATTCTCAAGAGAAATATTTTGTTGAACATTATTTAGTATTTTATTATTATTCTCTTGTTTATTGCTAATTACTTTATTATTAATTGTTTCAGCTACTTGTTTATATGCTAAGTTTAAAGTAATAGATGATGAATGTATTTTATTCTGTATAATAAAATTAATTAAAAGAACCTGTAAAACATATATAGTACGCATAACTAAACCCCCAATTGATTATATCAAGATTATTTTAACATATGTAATTTTTAATTAATATTTATAGTGTAAAAATTTTATAATTTAATACACTTCATTTACAATATATATTTCCTAATGTTTATATTTATTTATGATTTATATGTTATATATACGACAATGTAGATTGATATATTACTACTCCATTAATAATATAAAAGCATTAAAATATTTAATAAATATTAATATTATATACACTGTTGTAGATTGTTATTTATTTTTACTGATTATTTAATTCTGAAATAATTTATATTTCTTTTTAATAACAAACATTATATTACTACTTCCTGCATAGATCAACTGCAGAAAGCATTTGAATTGCTCTGTTTGCACTTCTATGCAATAAATCTGCTAATTTTTCTAATGTGTATAACTAGGGTGTTGGGCTACATATAATATTAATTCTTTTTCAAGTTTATAACACAGCATTATCTTCTGAGAAATATTATCATACAAGTATCTGTTCACTGATCTACTCGTAATATTTTGATTCTATTTTAAATAGTTTTATATAAATTTAATCACACTGTTGCTATGCAACTTGATAACAACACATTTAGTAATATAATAGTAGTTTTCCAAACTATCAATTCTATTGTTTATCTGTAAATATACAACCAATATAAATATTAACGTATTAAAAAATACCCGTGTATCCACTATATATACTTAGTATGTGTAATATATTGCTTTATTTAGCATAGTTCCTATTATAATCTATCTATATTGCGTACTAGCCAATGTATATCAAAGTTACCGTCTATTATATCTTGTTCTTTTATTAGTTTCTTATGCAATTCAGTTGTTGTATTAACGCCATCTATTACTAACTCATCCAGAGCATAAGCAGCTTTTTTTAAACATTCCTCTCTTGTGTTTGCATACACTATTATTTTAGCTAATAGACTATCGTAATATTGTGGAACTACGTAGTTTCTATATATATGAGAATCTACTCTTATACCATTCCCTCCTGGAAAATACAATTCTTCAATTTTGCCTGGACATGGCATAAATGTTTTAGAGTCTTCAGCGTTAATTCTAAACTCTATAGCATGACCTTTTATTTTTATATCTGATTGATGAATTGATAGTTCTTCTCCAGCAGCTATTTTTATTTGCTCTTTTACTATATCTATACCTGTAGTTTGTTCAGTCACTGAGTGTTCTACTTGTAATCTTGGATTTACCTCCATGAAGAAGAACTGTCCATTATCATATAAGAACTCAATAGTTGCAACACCAGAATATCCTAATTGTCTAAAAGCCTTTACTATAATCTCTCCTATATGATACCTCTGTTCCTCATTCAATACTGTAGATGGCGATTCTTCCATTAGTTTTTGATTATTTCTCTGTATTGAACATTCTCTTTCTCCAAGAAATAATACATGCCCGTAATTATCACATATTATTTGAATTTCTATATGTTTAGGATTAGTTAAATACTTTTCTAGATATATAGCATCACTACCAAAGTTTATTTTAGCTTCTGATTTAGCTAATTTAAAGTTTAATTGTAATTCTTCAGGATTATTAGACACTTTCATACCTTTGCCTCCTCCTCCTAATGAAGCCTTTAGTATTACTGGATATCCTATATTTTCAGCATTTCTCAAAGCGATTTCAATGTCATCTAGAGCTCCATCAGAACCATTAACGACAGGTAATCCTAAGTTTTGCATAGTTTTCTTAGCAATTACTTTATCTCCCATCATTGTAAGATGATATGGACTAGGTCCTATAAATGTTATATTATGTTCTGAAACCATTCTAGCAAAATGCGCATTTTCAGATAAAAAACCAACTCCTGGGTGAATGGCTTCAGCTCCTGTAACCTCAGCTGCACTTAGTATTGAGGATATATTTAAATAACTTTGAGCTGAACTATTAGGACCTATGCAAATACTTTCATCTGCGAATTTTACATGCATTAATGATGCATCTATCAATGAATGAACTGCAACAGTTTTAATACCAAGTTCCTTACAGGCTCTTAATATTCTTATTGCTATTTCACCACGATTAGCTATTAACAATTTTTTAAACATTATATTATTCTATTACTAATAATAATTGCCCATATTCTACAGGTTGAGAATCTTCTACCAATATGTTAATTACTTTACCATCATTTTTAGCTCTTATATAATTCATTACTTTCATTGCTTCTATAATTAATAAAGGCTGACCTTTTTTTACTGTATCTCCAATCTCTACAAATTTTTTAGCCCCTGGTTCAGGAGCTAAATAGCAAGTGCCTACCATTGGAGAAATCACAGCCCCTGGATGTTTTGATAAATCTTGTTTTACTTCAATAGGATCATTATTACTACTTGATTGTATTGTCTTTGTATTAGGGAGACCACTATTATTACTACTAACAATTGTTGTATTTTGTATTGGCTGCATAGCAACTACCTCTATTTTTAAATTTTCAGTTTCATATTCTATTTCACTCAATTCATTATCTTTTAATATTTTTACAATACTTTCCAAAACAGCAAGATTGTTATCTTTTACATCATTGTCCATTGGTAATCCTTAACTATACTTATTAATTAATATTTTAGTTTAGGTTATTAATCATTTGTTCTGACTTCATATCTCCTTGTATAATAGCCATTAACAATTTATTACGCAACTCTGCTGGTATTTTGCTGTATTGTTTACCATCTATACTTATAATATACTCTGCCATTAGTTCATCACATTTCGATACAGCTTGCATTTTTTCAGCTAATTTTCTAAACACACCCTTAACTTCTTTGAGAGCAGGGAATTGTATATGTCTTCTGTCAGATACCCAAGCAATTGCAAAGTTATGTCCTGAGAATCCATATAAACTACCCTCTAATGTCAGTGCCGTATTAACACAGGTTCCTGGCGTACATTTCTTTATAACGTCCCAAATTTCCTGTGGTACATCCTGCCTCTTTACATATCCTACATCTAATACATTCTCTCTCTTTTTCGATTGTGCAGCAAAATCATCATTAAATTTCTTAGGATTTGATCTATAGTTTTTAATTGCAGCTTCGGCCTCCTTAGCACTCTTATAGAACATTAATTTCAAAGATATTTCATTATCATCTTTTAATTCTGCTTTCATCTTTTTCTTTTGTTGATCATATAACGTTCTAATCAATGCTTCTGTTATTTTAACATTCTTAGCAAGGTAAGCATTACGTAGATGCTGTTTGGTAACTTCCTTAGCCATTTTTTTTGCTCGCTCAGTTTTCCGATAATTTTCCTTTTGTACTTCTAATAATAATAATTTATTTTGAACACATAGCTGTATTGCATGTTGTATTACATCTTCTATACTAACTTTCAATTGCATTGCTAACGAACCAAATATTTCATTGTCAAGAGATTTTATATTAAATAGCTTATATAAATCTGCAACAGTCAATTTAGTACTTCTACCTGCTTTATCAGCCTTTATTTCAGCTATTACTTGAGTGTCCTTGATTTTGGATAACATAGGAGGTTGCTTTTTCTTCTTCTTATCTTTTTTGTCTTGTTTTTGTTTTTCAATGTCTATTTTATCGCCATTTAAATCATATATTTCAACATTATATTCTTTCATTAAGTTATTAATATATTGGGTTGAGAATTTGCTACTTGCTAGTTGTTTTAGGTTAGGAATCATTTCATCGGACAATTCTTGTTTCTTTGCTTTGTGGACAGATTTTACAAAGAATAAAGTAAATATACCGTGTATTTGAAATGGACCGACGACAGCATTTTTCCCTTGCTTTTTTATTTCATTTGCTATTTCAGCTGGTAAAGCCTGTTCTGGATAATCATCCAAAGGATATGTAGCTATATTTTTATTACCAAGTTCTTGAAGTTTTTTAATTATTTTATTAAGATCTGCTTCACTTTTTACTTCACTCTTTATTTGATCAGCTAATTTTTTATTTGGCACTTGAATCATTATTAATGATGCTTGATGAGTTCCTTTTATTGTTTTATCCCAAAGATCATCATAGAATTTTTTCAATTCTGGCTTTGTCATTAGTTTGTCACTTTGTTCCGCGAGGAATGCAAGAGTTATCATGGCAGTTATTCTATCTTCTAATGACTTTTTAAATTCTTCATCTTCATCTAGTTTTTGTCGCTTAGCTTCATCAGTTATTACTTTTTCGTAGGCAGCCTTGAACAACAATAACATTCTTAGATCATTATAAGACATTTTCTGAGCAATGGGTCCTATCTTGGCAATTTCAGTTAAAATATTATCGTTTGTTATTGTCGTGCCATCTTTGAACTTTATTGCAATTTTACTTTCATTTTTAATTGCTTCCATTTCTTTATCATCTTGTTTTTGCTTTTCTAGTTCCTTTTTTATATCATCTTCATCTCTAGCTTTATCTAAGGCATTATCATCTTCTGTTTGTACATCTGTTGTATCTTTTGCCTCTGTTTCTTTACTTTCTTTTTCTTCTTTTGATTTCTTTTTTTTTGCCTGTTCTTTCTTTTTACTAGCACTTTTTTCTTTTTTCTCTTGCTTTTCTTTCACTTCTTCTTGTTTCTTATTATTTGTTTCTTCTGTTTTATCATCTGAAGACCCAAACATTTTTTTGAAAAAACTAGCATGTGTATCTTCAGTATATATAGTAATTCCGGCAGTAATAAGTACTGTACTCAATAATAAAGACTTTAATATATTCTTCACTTTTTAATATCCAAACATTAGCATTCATCATATATATATTGATTTTAGCATAAAACATAAACATAGTTTCACTAAATTAATGGGTCATACAAACTGTTGCAAGAAATAACGCAATTTCTACAACCTACAACAATGGGATATTCCACAGTTGCATGCGAGTTAATTTGAATATATAATATAATTAGTATTATGTTATTATATAACTTAAAGTTTTTAAATGGCATTAAGAATAAGATTGGCACGTGGTGGTGCAAAGAACCGCCCATTTTATAGATTAGTAGTGGCTGAAAATACATCTCCAAGGGATGGAAGATTTGTTGAAAGATTAGGATTTTATAATCCATTAGTAGAAAAGGATAATGAAGGATATTTTTCAGTAAATGAAGAAAGAGCAAAATATTGGTTATCAGTAGGAGCTAAACCATCTGAAAGAGTATTAAAGTTACTGGCTTTTAAGAATATTTGTGAAAAACCAGTAATAAGAGACACTCCAAAAAAATCTGCACCTAAGAAAAAAGCTCAAGAAAGATTAGCAGCGAAACAAGCAGCAGCCGTAGCAACAGTTAATGCATAATAATAATATTTGTATTGGAATAATATCAAAACCTATAGGAATCAAGGGACAAGTAAAAGTAATATCTTATACTGAGTCTCCTGACTCTTTGTTTAAGTATGGAAATCTGTTTTTACAAGGTAATACTAAGATTCAATTTAATAATATTAAGTTAATTAACAATAATATATTTACAGCTTCTATAAATGATGTAAATGATAGAACCACAGCTGAGAAATATAAATTACAGAAGATTTATATTAACAGAGAAGAATTACCTCAGATAGGTGATAATGAGTATTATTATTATGATTTAATTAATAGTAAAGTATTTGATTATAAAAATAATTTATTAGGTACTGTGAAAGCGGTATTAAACTACGGAGCTGGAGATTTTTTAGAAATAAAATTAGTTAATAATAAAGATGCAACAATTGCATTTAATAAAACTTCAATAATAGATATTAATATACAAGAGAAATGTATTGTTATTGATACAAGATACTTATTACTATAAAATAGTAAATGTTTTATATTACTGTAAAAAATGACAACATTGTTATTATCAAACAGTGTTCATTAGTATCATAAATAAAATATAATATAAATTAGTAAGTTCAGGTAATAAAAACTAAATCTTAAAATAATATAATATATAAAGTCATTATTATGGATAATACACTTCTATTAGGCTAGTACATTGAACTATTCAATTTTATATATAACTATTTTATAAATAATCAATTCTTAATAAGAAATAATTATTAGTACTGTGAAAATATAATATTATTTAGTAATAATGCATTAATAAATATTACTATAAAGAAGCAAGTTAGTAAATAAGTACCATAATAGTCACAATAAAAGAGTGTTGATACAATACAATTTTATGAAAAATTAAATTTAATAAATTGGTGTTGATAGGAGAGTTGACAAGAGAAGCTTATTAGTATAAAAATTGTTATAGTATTTAAAATAAACGATTGCTTGTACAATATAGTTATATGAATAAGTAAGCACTTGATTATTGTTGGTAAGAGGTATTTCTTAGTATAAAAAGTTCTCGAAGATTCAAAACAAACTATTGTTTCTATAATATAGTTATATAAAAAAATAACAACCATTGTATATTACATACAAAAATGATCTGTAATATTACACAGTATTATGAATTAATATATAAAATTATTGTTTTGTAAAATATCTATTAATTTAATTTAAATAGCCTTTTAATTATTAATGTTAAACATTTTCATCCACAATGTGCTGTATTAATTTCTAAGATAGCCAATATTATGTAGTATAAACATACCTAAATAATAATCATAACAACAATATCTCTTGAATAAATATTCCAAGATACACATCAGTATATAATACAAACGAAATAATTTGATTATAAAAGGTATAGCATTGAGGTAAAAAACAATACTATACTTTAATTTAATTAATTAGATTGTATTTTTCTTGTTTTTTAATATAAAATACTGCTGGAGAAGACCAATTCCTGTTGATAATGATAATTTTACATTAAATTGCTTTTTTATATACTTTTGTATGTTCAATCTAGTTTCTTTTGGTGTTATGTCATCCATTATATAATTTCTTATTATATTATGTTTATGATCTTTAAATAATTCTAGTAATCCATGATCCATAAAATTATGAATATCCTGCTCAGCGCTATCATGACGGTTGTTATTGTATAAATTAACAAATAACTGCGTTTGGACATCTTCAATTGTGTTTTTGTTTGTATCTTTATTATTAATTTCATTTTTATTATCGTTAATCTTGTTATTATTTAATTCTTTCTTATTATATTGATTTTTGCCTTCTATTATTTTATTTTTCTTAAAGTCAATATTATTATTATTTACTTTTTCTTTATTATATTTATTTTCTTCTTCGATTTCATTATGAAGTACATTATTAGGTTCATTACCATTTGGACTATAGTCGCCAGGCTTAACATTGTAAAGGTTTGTAGGATCCTCAGCAATCAATCGTTTGTATTTGTCAAATTTAATACCGTTTATTTTACGCAAATTAGTATCAAATACATAAGTAAATGGAAAAACATCAAATGGTATTGCATCATCATTTTTATTATTATTTTTATTCATATACTCTACTAAATAATATGCACCATTATATTTTAATATACCCAATTTAACCTGCTTAGTATGATATTGCGTGTATCTCTTTAATTCATCCTTGTTGAGTTGTGTGATATCTATAGCAAATTCTCCATGATCATTAAAAACAATCGAGTGTTGGTACTGCCCAAGCACCCGTACTCATCCAATAGGTTTGTTTCAGTACTTTCATTGATACAAAATCTTTGGATGGTTCTGGGTAAAATGTAATAGGTCCATCTTGGATAGTTTCAGCATACCGATAAGTTGGATAATCATTTGTAATTAAAAAATATTTATATGCTGTTCCAATATTTTTTATATCTTGTATATGTGGTGTAATCGGAACACGTTGTAATGCAAAGATATCATTGTAATTACCATCAGGTACATATCGTGGGCATTTTACCCCACAAACTACAGTGCTAAAAACCTGTCCATCTACTACACTATTGTTACATAATTTTATTAAATAATTAGCATCATTATATGTAGCTATTCCATACCTTACATTATGGTGTTTGTTGCTAAAGTCTGATAGACGTTTTTGCAAATCAGCATCGAGGTCTGGCTGGAATTGGCCATATTGATTTTTAGTAACTGTTAACGTATCACTATTTGGATCACCGAAGTATTTATGTACTTCGATTGTTTTAAAATCTTTATCTGGTTTAGTATAAATGTACATTTTGGTATTATGGAATTTATTATCATAAGAATCGTAAATTGTTATGGTTTTGCCATTTAACTTATCAGAATTCGGAATGTAAATATACTTGTCTGCAGTATATCCATTACTAATATTCAAGACTGTGCATAATAACATACAACTTAGTATATGTTTAATCTTCATTTTTTAGTTCCAAATTAAATAACCATTATTAATTGTCAGAATAACACTAATTTATTAAAAAATGATTAAAAATGATATAAATCTATTATTTAACTATCTTTAATTTAATATAACAAATACTCCACTTACTCTTTTTATCAGTAATTAATTCTATATGTATTAATTTTACAATTATATAATTTCGTAAAAAGAGTATAAATATTGTACTAATACATTATAAAATAAGTATTTTAAGCTAGTGTTATATAGCATTGATGTGCAATACCAATGCTATAAAAGATAGTATTAATTACTTTGTAATTTAATTTTATCTAATTTATTTCTGCTTTTTAAATAATCTATTAATTTAAGTAAATCCATAGTAGATAATTTTATACTAAATTTAGTAGCTAAATCTTCCTTAACTTCTGGAGCAAATGTTCTAATATGCATATTGTATATTAGCTTATCTTTTATTTTAATATGCTTATTATTGGTATATAATTCCTCTAATCCATTTTCTATAAAGTCATTAACTTTCTCTGCATCATTATTTTCCATTAGAGTAATACTGAGAGAATTAATACTTTTATTTTTTATTTCAGCTAATTTGTTAATTTTTGTTAATTCAATTTTTTTATTATTATTAGTTAATAATATATTACTATTTTCATGATATTTATTATTATTTCTTTTAATATTAATAGAGTTGTT
>CAMJRB010000001.1 GCA_946408175.1 uncultured Holosporaceae bacterium | reverse complement strand
AAAAATATTAAATCAGGTCTGGGAAAATCAGGACATAAGGTTTTATATTTTAATCAATATTTTCAATTTTCTCTCAATATTTCAGTTATATTAATTTTATCATTACATTTATTATTTTTCTTAATAATTATTGCACAGTTTATGTTTAGATTATTACTAGATTGGTAACTACCAGCCACTACTACTGATTTACTTGGTATTATTCCTTTATATACTACTCCACTTTCTCTATCTATTATTTTAGTTGATGAGGTTATAGTAACTCCAGCTGCTATTATTGAATATTTCTCTACTATAACTCCTTCCAATATAGCACTATTAGCTCCTATAAAGCAATCATCTTCTATTATCACTGGTCTAGCTACTAATGGTTCTAATACACCTCCTATACAAGTATTAGCCGATATATGACAATTATTACCTATCTGAGCACAGGACCCTATAGTAGCATTTATATCTACCATTGTGTTATTTCCTATATATGCTCCTATATTAATATAACTTGGCATTATTACTGCATTTTTGCCTATATATACATAATCTCTAATTAATGCTCCTGGTACTTTTCTATATTTAGGATTACTATAATCATAGTATAATAATCCTAATTTATCATAAGCATTAAATGACTGTTCTTTACATGGGTAATATTTAAAAGCTAATAATATAGCCTTCTTTACCCATGTATTTACTGTATATTTCTCTTCTATGTATTCTATAGGCCTTAAAGTACCAGATTTTATATAGTTTAATACTTCTTTTATTAAACCTAAATCTGGTACTAGATTATTATCGTAGTAATTGTTTATAATTTGTTTTAATTCTTCTATATTACTTAACATTCTCTTTTTGTTTACTAAAATATCCCATAATAATTATTAATGTTATTAATGCAATAAAGCAAACGCTTCCACTATACAGGAAAGCATACTGTAATCCAAATTTTGTACCAATATGCCCGGCAAAACAATCAGCCAACAATATAGTTAATGCATTGCATAACCAATATATACCCAATCCAGTTCCCCTTAAGTCATGTGAAACATTTTCAGCTATTAACGAATAGAAGACATTTTGACTAGCACCCACTTGCATACCCCATAGACAAATACCAATAAACATTGTAATATGGCTGGTTGCTTCAAACATGACTATATCAGCTATCAATAATAAAAGTACAGATACGAATATCATTTTTTTTCTATTTAATCTATCACCTAGTACGCCAATTGGATAAGAGGCTACTACTGCTCCTAAGTTCATAACTATCATTACTAACGGAGCTAATGATTGATCTGTAATGAATTTTTCATTGGTTCTAAGTATTAAAAATTGTTCATCCATTCTTGACAACATAAAAACAGTATTAATAATAATTATTAACCAAAAGTGTTTCCCTAAATACTTAAATTGACTAAATGAAAATTTAGGTTTTTGTTGTTGTACTTGTTTTGTATTGTCAATTATTTGTTCATTGCTATTATTTTCTTGGTTACTTTTAGGTTCTTTCAAACAAAAGATTAATATAGCAAAAGCTATAAAAGCCGGTATGGAAGCTATTAAAAAAACTGTTTGATAATTATTATTTGTTAGTTTCATCGATATCATTCCAACGAAACCTCCAAGGAATGAACCAGCATAAGCTAGTGAACGTTTAAGACCATAAGAAGCGCCTATACGATTCTTAGGAGCTACATCTGCTACTATGGCATCTCTTGGTGAAGCTTGCATTCCATTACCAAACCTCTCCATAAATCTTGAAGTAAAGACAAATATAAAACTGTCGGAAAATGCTAATAATGGCTTACTAACTACTGAAAAAGTATAACCAATTATCATTAATACTTTTCTCTTCCTTAAAAAATCACTAATTACCCCGGATAATAGTTTCATTAGATAAGACATTGTTTCACATAATCCTTCAAGTATTGCTATACTAAAAGTTGCTGTTCCTAAAATATGTTTTAAATATAAACCAGAAAAACTATAAGCAATAACATAAGATAAGTTCATTAAGAACATCATTATACCAATTTGCCATACTGTTCTAGGTATTGGATCTTTATCATTATTTGTTTTTTTGTTTTCTGTAGTACTTATATTATTCATAATAATATTACTACCAGATTGTGTATTACTATTATTGTTTACATAACTATTAATAGAGTTTTTATAATATGAATCACCATCTGAGTGGTTTAACATGTACTACTGTAACTGTTAAAACTCACTATATACAATTTATCATGGGTTGCACTCAGTGACAATATGAATTTTAAGAAATTTTTAACATTTTTCTCATTTATATTGAAACGTGTGTCTATTTCTTATACAAGATAGTAATATAAAAATATTATTAGCATTAGCATTTTGAATTAAATAAATTATTGAAGTTTTGCAATGCATGGTGTAATATTAATACATTAATTAATAATATATTACATTGCGGTAATTTTAAATAAATATAGATAATAAGAATAATCAGACCAATAACACCTTAGTAACTTGTATATATATAATATCTTAATTGGAATAAATTTTGTTTATATTAAATAACAATATTATACTAACAAATAGTAACTAAATGCAAAATATCAAACAAATAAATATCGAATACAAAAAAATTTATAACACAGGACTAATTGAAATGCGTTTTATCTAATAAAAAAGATATAAAAACAATAATGGTTACTATAACAAATAACCATTACTATAAGTTTTTTATTTTATATTACTTGCAAAACCTTTGAAACGTTTTTTGAACTTGCTAATTTGACCTCCAGTATCTACTAATTTCTGACCTTCTCCAGTCCATACAGGATGAGAAAATGGATCTATATCTAAAGATATTACAGTTCCTTCTTTACCATATGTAGATCTGGTTTTAAATGTTTGTCCATTAGTTAATTTGACTGTTATTTCATGATAATCCGGATGTATATTATTTTTCATTTGATTTAAAATATGAAATCCTATATTATTAATTATACAAGATACTGTGTTGTTCATCAAGCATCAGGACAATTTTAATATAATCCCTTTGACATATGTTATCTGATAGTATATAGAAAATTGTAACGGTATGTACTAAAATATAGTTGTAAATCATGTGATTAGTACATAAAAATCACAGTAGTCTTATATTCATTATAAAAATTAAAAGGTAAATAATAATGTTTTTTATAGAAAATAGTACTGAATTAAATCCAGAGAATGAAAATGAACAAATAAAATCTGAAAATAATTCTCTCAATACAAGTAGTGAAAGTAAAGATTTAAATAATAATCAGCATTTAAAACAAGCTGATGAATCTAATAAAAAGAAATATGGACGTACAAAAACTAAAAATAAATCCTCTGAACCTGTTGTAATTCAAACACAGTCTGAAGCAGAAATTAGCACAATACAATCAGAGCATGTTATTATACAACAATTAAAATCACAATCTTTACAATCATTATTAGATTTAGCAATTTCATATAACGTTGAAAATCCTCAGAATATGAGAAAACAAGAGTTGGTATTTTCAATATTAAAGAAATTAGCAGAAAATAATATTCCTATATCTACTATAGGAGTATTAGATGTTTTACAGGATGGATTTGGTTTTTTAAGATTTCCAGAATCTAATTACTTGCCAGGACCCGATGATTTGTACGTATCTCCTTCATTCATAAGAAATTTTGGATTAAAAACAGGAGATACTATAGAATGTCAAGTAAAACCTCCAAAAGAAGGTGAGAAATACTTTGCTGTATATAAAATTACTAAAGTTAATTTTGGAGAAGTTATAGCAGCCAAAAGAAGAACAACGTTTGATAATTTGACTCCTATATATCCTAATGAAATGTTAACAATGGAGCATTCTCCAAATGGTATCACTCAAAGGGTAATAGATTTAGTATCTCCTATAGGAAAAGGTCAAAGGGCTTTAATAGTAGCTCCTCCTAGAACTGGTAAAACTGTAATGTTAAAAACTATTGCACAGTCCATATCTAATAATTTTCCAGAAGTTTATTTAATGGTTTTATTAATAGATGAAAGGCCTGAAGAGGTAACTGATATGGCTAGATCAGTGAATGGAGAAGTAATAAGTTCAACTTTTGATGAACCAGCAGCTAGACATGTACAAGTAACTGAAATGGTATTAGAAAAAGCTAAAAGACTTGTAGAAACTAAGCACGATGTTGTTATATTATTAGATTCATTGACTAGATTAGCAAGAGCTTATAACACTGTTATTCCATCTTCTGGAAAGATATTAACTGGAGGAGTAGATGCTAATGCTTTACAAAAACCTAAAAGATTTTTTGGAGCTGCTAGAAACATTGAAGAAGGTGGATCATTAACAATAATAGCTACAGCTTTAGTTGATACAGGTTCTAGAATGGATGATGTTATATTTGAAGAATTCAAAGGCACAGGTAATTCTGAAATAATATTAGACAGAAAAATAGCAGAGAAAAGAGTATTTCCGGCAATAGATATAAATAGATCTGGAACTCGAAAAGATGAATTACTTATAAAAGATAATTCTGTATTATCTAAAATATGGATATTAAGAAAGATACTAAGTCAAATGACTTCAGTAGATGCTATAGAATTTCTAACTGATAAATTAAAATCATCAAAAACTAATGAAGACTTTTTCATAGCTATGACTTCTTAAAGAATTATCAAAGTTATTTGATGTATTACATAATATTTTATTCTTGCTGTAATTTTACCAGGATATTAATAGGAGTTTATTAATCATTCTGCATTTTTTTATAAAGATGCATTATTTGTAATATTTATTATGTTATGTTAACATTAACATTATTTGGATTATTAAATTAATATTATGAAGTTTAAACTGTTAAAATATGTATTAATATTAGCAACAATCTATAATGTACCAGTAATAGCTATGCAGTCAAATATAAATGTTAGTGATGATTCGCAGAAAAAAGCAGATGAGCTGAAGAAGCAAGCATATGATATAATGTTTTTGGATACTGCTCTAAATAATGAAAAAAAACAAACTGAGCAGGAAGAGTTGGTTACAATATCGCAGTTTGTAAAACAATTCAAAATCCCAAATACAATCATCAATGATTATGAAATGCATTTATTTACGAAATATGTATTACCAAATATACGTATAGAAAACTTTTGTTATGTATTAACAGCCTTAGCAAATAACAATAATAAAAAAGAAAATATTGATTCTAGTACATTTTCTCCCATTACTGCATTGTTATACTACTATTTGTATATGGACGATGCTGCACCTAAGAACATTACACAAGAAGATATTTGCAATACATATTTGACACAGTGTAATCAATATAACAAATTATTATTATCATTTATAAATAAATACTTTATGAATCCAAAATTATGTGTTCTTCCACAAGAAATAGATGCAAAGAAGAATTATTATAAAGCCATATATGAAAACTATGAGTATTTAAACAGTAATATGAAGTGGTTCACATATGAAAGTAAGAATGATAAAATTAATGATATTAACCGTCTAAATGATATGTACAAACAAATTACGTCATTAGAATCTGTAATAGATAATAATATTGGATATTCTGCTTTTTCGAAGCATATATGCAGCTTTTATCGAATAGACAAAGTTCAATATTATGAATTAATTGATGATTATAAAAAATTAAGACTTTTTATTCAAGAAATAGACTTAGTAAATTTATTGAACAAATGTATATTACTATATAATCAATTATTTAGACAAAAGCCTGTAACGAAAAACAAGATTAACTCATTTGTGCAAGGTGAATCAATATCAAATCTTGAATATTTTCTTATATATAAGGCCTTGAGGTTACGTAAGGCATTAGATCAATCTAGTATAGCAGATTTTCAGCGAATCTGTCCAAAAAATTTACATAACGTATTTAAATTATTTACCAAAATACTACAAAATCATAGTGAGTTATATCAAAGTAAACAACCAATATTTTTAAATAATTTTAAAGAAGTAATGCATGCATTCCTAGGTGATGAATATTATGATGATGAGATGCCTTGTTGTGATGATAGCTTCTCCGATCTATCAAAAATATCCAATACAAGTAATATAGATAATACGCAAGATTTGATAAATGCTACATTTGTTGAAAATGACAGTCAGGATACGAGTAACTTGTCAGAATCATTTAGTCATGATTCTATTCAACAGTTAATAGATGATATACCTGCACCAAAGAACAACGTACCACAATTGACTACAAAAGATTTTAACATTCAAGAAAATTATTTGGAAAACAATGACAATATTGTTAATAATTTATTACAAATATTACTAATGAATTTATTCAAAGATTATGATAATACTAAAAAGTTAATAGAAGAAGCAAATAGCGATAGTAACAATGATATAATTGCCATGACTTTCGGGTGTAAATCTTACGATGAACTATTAAATAAAATTAATTTAAAAAATAGTAGTAATGATATAAAAGACAATTATAATACTGTAATATCAATCGCAAAAAGTTTTCTACCAATTTTTAGAGCATTTATATTATCCATACTAGAAATAGGTAATTTAAAAAGTATACTTCAAGATAGCACACAGATTAGAGATGCCAAAAATAACTTATTTAATCATATCATGACGTATGATAAATTCTATAATAATCATTACAAAGCATATTCCGATATATACAATAAAATTAAGATAATAAAATTACCAGATTATCAAGTCAATGCAAGTGATATTCAACGTTTTAAAAACAAGATACTTAATAAATGCAAGAAGTTTGAGCCATTATCAGATGTGTTAAAAACAATATTTATTAAAAATAATCTTTTGGTTCGCACAATCAATCCTGATAAATTTGGTGGTATTGAATTAATAATTCAGTATATATATGATTTAGTAAATAATAAGGAAATTGAATCCGAGAACTATACTACCAATAGTCTATCTTTATGGGCTAATAGCAAAACATCAGATCAATTACTGTTACCTATTATTAGTTTCTTTTTTCAAAATATACAGCAAGGAGAAGAACTAATAAATACCTTAGAAAAAACATATTATTCAAAGTCTTCAAATGATACGTTAACAGCAGATATTATGAATAACTGTCTTAACTGTATTAATTATAAGAAATATCTGGAGGATATGCAAAAAATAATAAATGACGAGGATGTACCAACGGACGAGAAATTAAAGAAAGAATTAAAGGAAGCCTTAAATAAGGCTACAAATATTAGCTTACAAGATTTTAAAGAAATGGTAGCAACTTTACAACAAGTGCAGCTTGGCAAAAGCTTAAGACAATTTGTTTTATTTCTTAATGAACTGTATAAGGAATTTGAGAAAGAGGAATATAGGGAAGATGGATTTGAGACAGATGAATTTGAGGGAGAGGAATAATGTATTGTTATGTTTATAGAGTTAATACTATATTATTAAATGAAACTAATAAATATATGCCAATATATTGGAATATACAATAATGCATGTATTCAATACAATAATGTATTAAAACACTACATCTATTAATTATAATATATTGTTATACAAATAATATTTGATGGAATATTAAAATATTGATTAATATTAATGGACATAAAATAGTGTATTGAATTAGTATTGCTGATATTAGTGTAAATAAAAATTTCATATGTAACTACAACTATGTATGTTACAATGAACAATGGAGAGATGCTGGAGAGGTCGAACAGGACTGTCTCGAAAACAGTTATACAAGCTGATTGTATCGGGGGTTCGAATCCCCCTCTCTCCGCCATTGATTTTCTTGTTGCCTTTTTGTAATTTTTAATATTAGATACTTGATATATTATTCATTATATTATAATATATAATATATAGATTAATGTTCGGAAATAAGTGGCAATGAAACAAAATATACTTCTGAAAACATTGTGCATTATAGGATGCTTATGTTCAATCAACTATAGAAATACAGTGCAATGTATGGAAGCACCACTACCAGCTACGCCAAAATATGATGAAGATAATTTACAAAAACCATTAAGTAATGAAGAAAAAAATAATAATAAAATAAATGAGAAAAATAGTAATGAAGAAAATAATATAAAAATAAATTTTGATAAAGAGAAAGTTGCTAAGTTACGAGAATCATTTGGTAAAGAAATAGAGAGTTTGGCAAAAACATATTCTAATTTTATGACGAAATTCGAAGCTACATTTGGTGCTATGCAGGAGATTGGTAGTAGAGTGCAAAAAATTACATTAATCATCAATGATCGACTAGCAAATACGACAAAAAACATGAACGATATTTACCAAGAATTGAATCAAAAATATAGTGGAAAGAAGAAAAAACCAGCAGTAATCAGAAAACTCCAGAACGCGATCAATGAAATGCGCAATAATTGCAAGCAAATTACTATTTTTCCAAAAGGATTTATAGAGTCTGTTTTGACTGAAACTAAAAAAGAAAAATTAAAGCTTACTTTTATTGCATTAGATATAAAAATAGCTTACGATAACTTAACACAGACAAACTGCAGTTTGGATGATATCAAAAAAAGTAAAAAAAATAAATATTCAATTATCAGAGCAGACTGAGAAGAAGCTTGATGCAGTATTTACTGCAATATCACACATCAGGAGTACTTACCCGTATATTGCAACAGCAGTTACGGATGAGGAATTTGCTAAAATTCAAAAGACAATATCAGATATCAAATTAGGAATGAGTAAGTTCTCGTATAAGATAAATAATTTCATTACTAATCACTACCACTGCTATGGCAATGAAATAATAAATGAAATAATAAATGCAATAGAAAAGATGAATAAAATTGGCAATGATGGCAATGAAATAATAAAAAAAATAAAAAAGATGAACGAAATTGACAATAACGAATTCGTTAAAATTGATATTACTGATATAATACCTGATCTTTTAGACATTGTTAATAACATATACGACATTCAGTGTTGGCCTTTCTATTATAAAGAAGGATTGAATTTTAAGTAATTAATAATAGGTCTTTAGCTACATGCTAGAAATCTATTCTTTCCAGTCACTTGTTTTTTATATATTTTGTGCAATATATTATTGCAATATATTTTGTGGTAATTGCTATGATTCTTTGTCTTGTATTAAGATATATTAGAAATAAATCAAATCTATTTATCTTTAATAATATACTTTATTATGTTATCTTAAATATATAGTACATTATTTAAAGTTATTCATTAAATGTTATAATGTTGTTATATAATATTATATATATTGTTCTAGTTACAATTATATAAAACAATAATGAATATATCTATAGGTAATATAAATTTGAGTAGTAATGTTTTATTAGCTCCTATGGCTGGAATTACTGATTATCCCTTTAGAAAAATTGTTAGAAGATTTGGGAATTTCTTAATGTATAGTGAAATGATAGCTAGTTATGCTGCCATTAGAGATGCTCATAAAACTCGTAATATGATGGATACTAAAAATGATTATCTAACTGCTGTTCAAATAGTAGGAGCTGATCCTAAAATAATGGCTGAGGCTGCTAAACTTAGTTATGATCTAGGAGCTAAGATAATAGATATTAATATGGGATGTCCAGTAAGGAAAATAGTTAAGTCTGAAGCTGGTTCAGCATTAATGAAAAATGAACAATTAGCTGCTCAGATTATTAAATCAGTAGTGAATAGTGTTCCTATACCTGTAACTCTCAAAATGCGTTTAGGATGGGATAATGAGCATTTAAATGCTCCAGGCATAGCTCATATTGCTGAAGATTTAGGAATAAAACTGATAACAGTTCATGGCAGAACTAGGTCTCAACTGTATAGTGGCAAGTCAAATTGGAAATATATAAGTAAAGTTAAAGAAGTTATTAATATTCCATTAATAGTTAATGGAGATATAATTAATATAGAAACTGCAAGGCAAGCTTTGTTTGAAAGTGGAGCTGATGGAGTAATGATTGGCAGGGCCTCATTAGGACAACCTTGGATATTGCAGTACATAGATAATGCTTTAAATAATAAAGCAGTAAAAGAATTAACTACTGAAGAAAAATATACAACAGCTAAAGATAATATACAATATGTTTTAGATTATTATAATGGTAATACAGGTATAATATTAGCTAAGAAAACATTAATGTATTATTGTAAAGGACATTATAATGCTACTAAGTATAGAGCTCTAATGTCCAGTCAAGAAATAAATACTCCTCAATCTTTATTTAATATAATAGAAGAGTTATACATTAATAATTAATCCCAAAAAAAATTTTTGCTGTTTTTGCTTTTAGGTCTTTTGAAGTTAAAATTATTTGTATTATTGCATTGCTCATTATAAAAAGCAGTTATTTCATAAGATTTGTTTTGTGGTGAACAATCAAATGTTAATACCAATACGTTTTTATTTTGATGACATGCATTATATTGAATTTTCAATTGTATTTTTGAATAATTCTCATTAAAGAATCCTTCTGGCTGTGGTATATTCATCGTTACTGAATAATATGTCGGATGTTTTAAGAAATCTAACATAAAATTGTAAATAGCTTGTGTTAAGAAAAAATAATAAATAGGACGTACTATATTATTTAATAATACTACAGCTGAATTACTATCGCAATCAGTCAATGAATTATTTTGTATTTTACTTTTTAAACAATTATTATGAATACTATCAATAATAGTTTTAAATTTATTATAGTCTTGTAAATTTTCCAGTCCATCAATAGTATTCATATTCTCATATTTTATTTTACCTAACTTTTGTTTGTCATCATATTTTAAATAATCATAAATAGATACTGTTTGATTATTTACATTTGAAATCACTCCAAATCTACCAACACTATTGTGATTAATAATGTCATCTGAGATAAAATTACTTGCTGAATTATAAAAATTTGTAATAAATAAATTATATAGATTTTTTTTAATATATTTCTGGAAAATGTCTTGAACCATGATATTTAATATACATTTACGTACGAATTCATTCCATGTATTAATTTTATTATCTAATATGCTATGACTAGCATTGTATAATATGTTTTTAAAATTTTCAGTGTCCTCAAAAGTTATCTGTGCTTCTGGATTATTATTGTTAGAATATAAATTATACAAATCTTGTAATACAGGAGGTCTTTGTATTTCATCACTTGGTAATTTGTTATTTATAATGTTATTTGCATTTGTAATACTATTTTGATTAAAAGAATTATTAATATTTAGATATGGAAAACAGAAAGTATTGCTGGATATTGTTTGGTTCGTACTGTTCAATAAATCATTACAATCCATTGCTTGTGTGTAGGATATTATTGAAACACATAATAATAATGATTGTATTAACTTTAACATGAGACAACCACTGTACGCCTATTAAATTAACACTATACTAGCACATTTTATAAAAATTAGAACAAAGTTTTAAATAATTAAAAAAACTTTTAAGAAATCAACATAATATATCATCTTTGTATATACAATTCTATATTGATTTTATTAACAAGAAATTTATTTTATATTGTAGATATTTATCTATTCTAATAGATTACATATGGAAAAAAGTTTCTGATAATTAATAATTTTTTAATTTATTAATTAATACACTATAAAAGCAATAGCAAAGTAATAAAATATATTGCTATTAATTTTTATAGATTCTATTAATGGGGGGGGGGTAAAAATTATGAGTATTTATTCAAAAATAGTTAGTATTTGTTTAGCAGGTTTAATTATAAATGGTGTACATGCAAATTATCAAGTGAATAATAATGCCACTGTTACTATATTTTCAAGTAACATACAATCAGATGATGCATCATCTAAAGGAGGCATTTTACAGTTTAATTATGGTGATACCATATTGGATAACAATATAACACTAGTAGTAGGAGAGAAAAATGACGATACTCTATATACACCTAATCAATATGCAAAATTGTTAATAGACAATAATGTTAATTTATTATTGAGAAATGGCAGTACATTGAAAGTCCAACAAGATGGTTTGTTGTGTAATAGAGGGAATATTATATTAAATAATGATTCCAGTTTAATTTTATCTCCTAGTACTGCATTATGTAATAATGGTTTTATAAAAAGTGGATTAGATAATCAAGATGGAACAATAGTAGTTAATTCAGGTAGTAATATATATTGGGAAAACAATGGAGACAGGACATATACTACAATCCATAATGGAACTATAGATTTTAGCAATTGCCTATCAGAGAATCATGCTAATGCCGATAATAATTTAAAAATTAAATTAAAGAATGTAAAAGTAAAATTAAATGATTATAATATAAATTTTGTTAATACTGACGTATTAAAAAATGTTTGTATAGAAGAGAATTGTGAATTAATTTGTAATTCTGTAAATCCAAATATAAATAAAATTAAAAATTTATTTAACAATAATAGTGAAGATTTTGTTAATATAAAATAATTTAATATAATAAATATTATATAAATAAATATTATATAAATAAATATTTGATAAGAACATACCTAATATATACCTGCATTTTGAAGTATGCAGGTTTTTTTATTAATATAAAACCCTATTAAAAGATGCTATAAATGATATATATAATAATATAGTATGATACTAGTCCTTATTAATGGATGCCATAAATAATATAATCATGAAATGATATTATAATAAATAATATGATACTAGTCTTTACAAGATCAAAATATATGATAGGAATAATGAGTTCTAATACATAAAAGCATATATTAGTTGTTGTTTGGAAAGTAGAAGTGATGTTTTTTTAGTATATGCAGTAAAGAATACTATATTCAATTATATATAAAATATACCACATCTTTTCTAATAGGTAATTTAATGATTCATTAATATAATGTCCATTCTGGGGTATTCTTCAGTGTAAATAAATTGTTGACAAAATGTTCAAATATTTGTAAATCTGTTTTAGATCCATATGTATCTAATACTATAGTAGTTTGTTTATCATTATATCTTATTATGATATAATATAATTGGTTAATATAACAGTTGATTTGAATAAATATTTAATAAAATCATAAAAATAATACTAGAAAAAATTGAATATATAAAAAATGTTATGTAACAAAAAATAGTATTATTAAATAGAAATATCAATAAATTTATTAAATAATTATTAGCAAATTTCATATTAAGTAATGTTGAATTCTTATAAATTAAACAGTTATTATGCACTTTGAGAATTTTTGTTTTACAGCATTAAGTAATATACTAATTATTGATACAACAACTTGTAAATAATTCCTGTCTAGTTAATTTTTAACATTCTATACTATTTACTACTATTAATACCAAGTACAACTGAGCAATAGCTTAGCATTTGTTTTGATTAAATAATAAAGAATCTTGTAAATATATATTATAGTTATTATAAGCATTTGTGATCAAGTGGTAACTAATATTTATTTAGTACAAGAACTTAAAGTTTTCTTGTGTTTATATTGTATAATTTGTTCATAGTGTATAATTAATAATGCAAGCCTATAAACAAGTCATAAGCAATAATTTCAACAAACAAACACAACCCCATCTAACAATAGGCTGAAAAGAATGGTGGACGATGACGGACTCGAACCGCCGACCCCCTCGGTGTAAACGAGATACTCTAGCCAGCTGAGCTAATCGTCCAAAAATGTTAGGCACAGAATAAATAAAAAATATTAACCCTGACGAGCTTTAAATTTAGGCACTTGTTTATTTATTATATAAACCCTACCCTTACGTCTTACTAACTTGCAAGCTTTATGTCTATTCTTCAATGTCTTAAGAGAATTTGCTACTTTCATTAAATTTTCTGTAAACTGACCTGCTACATCTTAATATTAGCATTTCACACAATATATTGCAATAGGGGGATTAGCAAAAATTATATAAATTTCTTAGATGAGTTATAAATTAACATATTCAATATACTTTGATACATTAAACATATATTTCATAGTATTACTAAGTTATGGAAACTAAATTACAGTAAAATACTTCCAATTCAAATTAAAACATCAGTATTTATAGTACACAATCAAATCAGCAAAGTAAAACTAATAATCGATTGTGCAATATATATTGTAATCTAAAATATAATTCTTTAAAATATTATCTTCGTAATTTAAATTAAAAGTGGAGATTGCTGCATGAATCAGCCTGGAAGGTGAGTATACGTTTATTTGCTTATCTTGGATTCGAATTCCCCTGTCTCCATCATTATTATGGATTCTATGTCGTTAATTTAATAATATGTACTTGACTGTTTATTATCTTTATTTTAGAATTAATTTATAGGAATTAATTTCATGGATTAAAGAATGATTCGAAACAATATAATATTAAAGGTATTTTGGTTAACATGTTGCGTATGTTTAATCAGCAATAAAAATACAGTGCAATGCATGGAGGCACCACTACCAGCTACGCCCAAAGATTATGAAGATAATTTACAAAAATCATTAAATAATGAAGAAAAAAATAATAATAACATAAATGAAGGAAATAATAACCCAATAAATGATGATAAAAATAAAGTTGATGCTTTACGAAAATCATTGAGTCAAGACATAGATGGGTTGAGAAAAACATGTCCTGCTTTGCTTAATCAAGCTTACACTACATGTCAGGCTATGATTACTGTTTGGAAGCTGTGTCACGACATTGTACCAACAATCAGCAAGACAAAAAACAATATAGGAAACCAAGTGCAACCGAATACTGAAAAGATTAAAGAAACAATTATACAAACATATAAAGAAAAATCCGGCCCATTGTTAAAAAAATATTCTGCCAAATGCCTTGAACTCGAAAGAGAGATCAAGGAAATTGATATTCTGCCAAAGGCATGTATTAAATCGTTTTTTTCGGAAACTAACAGCCAAATATCCTCTCTATCCCAGCTTTCAGATAATATAAATAATAGTTACAAGGAGTTAATGACGAAATGCTTGAATCGGTATGATAAACAAACGCAACAAACAAATATTCCATTATCAGTGAATTATGAGGAACTTAAAGACATTAAAAAGAAAATATTAAAAATCCAATCAAACATGAATGATTTGTCAAAGAATATGAATAATTTAATTCAAAATCATTTCATCAAACATTGCAAAACAATAACGGATGAGATAACAAGGATTGAACAATTTAATAGCAAATATCAAGAAATAATGCAAATTGATATGACTGTTATAAAACCTCAGCTTACAAATATTGTTGATTACATACGCAAAAATATTCATTGTGTTGATTTTTATTATCCTGATTTGAATTAGGATGTAGAACTAATTTGTAATTAATACTAGGTTGTTGGCTCAATGCTGGGAATCTATTCTGTTTTCTGGTACTTTTATTATAAATCCTGTATATGATTTTAATACTTTTCTTGTTTATCATAAATAGGATTTGTTATTAATATGAATAATAAAATGAATATATAAATGTCTTATTTAAAGTATTTGCATTTTTTTATACAGTTTATTCAATATATAATATTAATTCAACTAATAAATCATCCGTAATATATACCTATTATATACATCACACTAAATAAACTGCAGTGTTAATATCAAATATTACATATATATTATAATGAATAAAACAATCTCGAAACCACTATTGTAAAGAACTATAAAGAGAAATGGTGCCGATTGAGGGACTCGAACCCCCGACCTACTGATTACAAATCAGTTGCTCTACCAACTGAGCTAAATCGGCATGGGGCGAGTGATCAGAGTTGAACTGACGACCCCTAGGACCACAATCTAGTGCTCTAACCAACTGAGCTACACTCGCCACAAACACAATTTTATTTTACCACGCATTGTAATTATTGTCAAGTTACTATATTTAAGATAATTTAGAATACTTTTGGTCTAAATTTCATGCATGTTGTACAAGAAATACATATAAGTTATTAAGAAATAAATACTAGTATATATAAAGATGCAATTTTTTAATAGAAATTTCTTAAAAAATCTCATACTTCAACTTATTTGTAATAATATCCATAACAACTAATGTTTACATAGTTAAACATGGATAAATTAATATCCATGCGTTTCATTGAATTATAGTATTTATTATGATAAGTTGTACAATGTTGTGCATCTTTTTTTTATTATTAATATAATATATATCAATATTTATTTAATACCAACAATTGTTGCTTTATATTTAATTTAACCACCTGCTACATTTGTATTAATATTTGTCATTACAGGTATATTATTATGTATAGCTGCCTTATTATTTGCTGGTAATTGTTGATTAATAATATTATGGTCTGTGCCAAATAATTTTTTAGCTGCTGTTAGTTGGTCTAATATTTGGTTATCATATTTTTTATTGATATACTTTATAGCATGTGCATCGTCATCTGTCAATTCAGGATACTTTTTTAGTTGTTCTTGTTTATCTTTTTGTTGTTGAATAATATCTTTATACTTCTCTTCTAATTCTGATATTTGTTTAGTTATAGGCTCCATTTCAATATTTAATTTTTTTATTTGGTCATCGATTTTTTGTATTTCTGTTTCAGCTGTTTTTATTGTCTTTTGTGCAGTGTTAAATTTTGTGCTTTCATTTTTATTAGTACCTGTATATGATACAGGTTGTTTTATTCCGTTTACTGTCCGGTATTGTATTAAGCTCTTGGGTATAGTATTTAATTCCTTTTGTGCATTGTGTTTAGTAGCCTCTGGTTTTGATTTTTGTGTATTTTGTTCTTGTATTAAATTATCCTTCTGTATCTTCTTTTCTTTTAACTCATTTAATTTTATTAAACCTGGATTTTTTGCTAATGCTTGTAATTCTTCTTGCAATTTGAATGCTGCTACTTTGTCTTTGTAATTTTTTATCCCGTTTAATTCGCTATTCTTTGCAATTATTACTTGGTTTAGTTCGTTTTCTATTTTTTTTAAATGAAGTAATAAAGGAATTTGCTCAATTTTTGGGATTGCTATTTTTGATTGATTGCCTGCATGAAAATAAAAACATATTCTTAATTCATAAGATCGCATAGTTTTTCCATTATCTTTTTCTTCCAAAAAGGGTTTAGCTATATCCTTAATATCTTCAAAAAATGCTAATGAAGTCAACCAATTCTGCATTGCAGATATTGGAGTATAAGTAGCCTTTCCATTAGTTATATTAAGATAACTATACAAACCAGCTAAATCCTCACCGTCCTTAAAGTTATTAATCATATCCTTTATACACGGTTCAAATACAGCTTCATATGCTCTAATACATTGTTTATTATTTGCTAATATAAGTTTTTTTAATACATTTACATCTTTATTGTTAATTGCTTCACAAAGCTCTTTAGTGCATGGAAAATCTACTCTTAAATCATCTTTATCAACTCTGTTTATATCTTGTGCATTATTAAACATACCTTGACTATTTGCAAGATATAATTGTTTAATACAGTCACTAGCTTGTACAATTAATGGGTTATCATTTGCAGTTTCTTCTTGATTATTCTCAATGGATTTTGTCAATATATTATCTCCCACACTTGTATATGATACATCTGAATTATTTATTTTTTGTTGTACTATATTTGAATTATTACTTAAAATATTATTATTAACGTTTAATTTTGAAACAATTTGTTTATTATTAACGTTTTGTGTTGATTGGTTATTATACTGCATATTAGGATTAATTATTTGCTGAGGATATTGCAATATAGCAGCATTATTTTGTTGATTGTGCTGACTATTATTATTTTGTGAAATATTATTATTATAATAACTTGTTACTAATTGCTCACTATTATTTGTTTGTTGAGATTGTTTGCCAGATGCTTGAATATTTTCCATTGTATTATTTCCACTATGTATAATAGTTTGTAACGCCTCACGTCCAAATGATTGAAATGTATTAATACTATATAAACATGTAATTGTTAGTGCAATGAATAATACTTTTTTATTCATAATGTGTAGCTCAATATATAACTATTTAATTCAAGAATAGTGATTTTATATTAAAAATAAGTTAAAATTAATTATGTAATATATTTAAGTTCTATAATATTGTGTTTAATATGTTCTTAAATATTAGAATAATTAAGAATAAATTGATATCTAATAATATTATTTATATTGTTAAATAATGAAAAATATATTCTTGTCAACTATTGAAAAAATATCAAAATGGGCAGCTGGGGAATCATTATGGCCCTTAGCTTGTGGATTATCTTGCTGTGCTATTGAAATGATGCAAACGGCAGCGAGTAGATTTGATTTAGACCAATTTGGATGTTTATTTAGATCTAGTCCTAGACATGCTGATTTAATGATAGTTTCAGGTACAGTAACTAAAAAGATGGCTCCTCAAATAAAAAACTTATATGACCAAATGCTATTTCCTAAATTCGTCATAGCTATGGGTAATTGTGCAATATCAGGAGGTCTATATAGTGAATCTGAAACTGTTGTAAAGGGCGTGCATAATATTATACCAGTAGATATATACCTCTACGGTTGTCCTCCAAGACCTGAAGAATTAGTAATTGCTATAAAACAATTACAAAGTGAAATTGAAAATAAATAAAATTGAAAATAAATAAAATTTCTAAATTATTATACTTACATATATATATTTACTAATATAGAGAAAAACATAAGTTTCTCTGTATATATAAATATTATATTAACACAAATATACCTCTGTAATTGTTATAAAATATGTTAAGTATTAATGCTTAATATACAATAAAATTAAAGAACGATTAATATAAAATGCTTTGTCATTATATTCAAGAAAAACAAGTAAAAATGTATATTATAATAATTATATATATAATGTATAAAATACATAAAAAATGAGTGATTTTGAAAGTACAAGATTAGATAGAGCCATAAAAAAACAATATGGTAATATTCCTCAATCTATAATAGAAAAAGCTATAAGGAATAAAGATATACTAGTAAATGGTAAGAAAGTACAAGCTTCAACTCCCGTTAATGATAATGATAATATATTTATTCATCCTAATATAATAAAAGTATTTCAAATTATAAATAAAAATGATAGGGATAATAATAAAAAAAGTATAAAATATTCTAAGTATTTAGAACAATTTACACAAATGATTATATATGAAGATGATAATTTATTAATAATAAATAAACCCAGTGGATTAGCAGTACAATTAGGGTCCAAGACTAATATTGCATTGGATGTAATAGCTAAAGAATACAATCCTGAATTAAGATTAGTTCATAGAATTGATAAAGAAACCAGCGGTATTACAATAATGGTAAAGAATTTAAAAACTGCTAGATATATGTTATCAGTATTTCAAAATAAATTAATTAAAAAGAAATATATAGCATTATTATCTAAAGTTTTAAATAAATCATCTGGTATTATAGATGCGCCATTGTTAAAATGTAAAGACAAAGTATTAATAGATGAGAATATGGGAAAAGAAGCAATAACTAAATATAAAGTGATACAAAATATTAATGGTTGTTCATTAATTGAAGCTATACCAATGACTGGCAGGACTCATCAAATAAGAGTACACATGGCTTATATAGGAGCTCCAATATTAGGAGATACTAAATATAGTGGTAAAAAAAACAAGTATTTGTGCTTACATGCTTATGAAGTATTATTTAAAGATATTAATAATAAGCTAATAAATATAAAAGCTCCACTGCCAGAATATTACTCAAATAATATTAAATATTTAGAATTTATATAATACTTTTATAAAAAATAATGTAAGTGTTTAGATGATTTATTAATATAGGTTATATACATTTACGTACTATACTTTAATATATAAAGTTTTTGATGATAATTGTAATATAATACTTGTTGGTACCCAATTTGAAAATATTAATCACGAAGTAATCAACATAAATTCTTCATTGCAAGAGTATTATTCAAATAATATTAAATATTTAGAATTTATATAATACTTTTATAAAAAATAATGTAAGTGTTTAGATGATTTCGTAATATGGATTATATACATTTACATACTATACTTTAATATATAAAGTTTTGGATTGTTATTGTATTATAATACTTGTTAGGTACCAAATTGAAAGATCTTACTAATGAAGTAATCAACATAAATCCTTCATTGCAAGAATATTATTCAAATACTATTAAATATTTAGATAACTTATAATATATTTTTCAATACATTTTGTAATAAATTATTAGTACTATTTTTTATATTGATTTTATATAAATTACTGGGAATACTTGCTAATTCTTCTTTATTTTCTATTAAATATTTTATTTTATTATATAAAATATCACATGTTATTATATTATCATTAAAAACTATTGCAGCATTTTTTTGCGCTAAATATGTCGCATTAGCCATTTGGTCTCCATTGATAGATTTACTATAAGGAATCAATATAGCTGGCTTTTTAAATCCAATTATTTCAAAAATACTAGAAGCTCCAGCTCTTGCAATTACCAAATCAGACTTAATATATAACTCATCAATATTACTAAAAAATGTATTAACAGAATATTCAATATTACATTGTGAATATTTTGCTTGTATTTTATAGATATCTTCTTGTCTAGCCTGCTGATATATTTTTATTTTATATTTATTGGAAAGTTTGCAAATAGCATTAGTTACAGTATCAGCAAAGATTGCAGCTCCTTGACTACCACCGAATATTAAAATTACAAATATTTTAGTATCATTTATTTCGTAATTATTTACACTTTCTACTGTAGATGTTTCAATATTATTAGAATTATTATTTAAATTATCTTCTATATTATTATATACATTATTCTTAGAATAATATGCTTTATCTGGCACTATTTGGTCATACAAATTATCATATCTAGTAGGATTACCAGTACATATAATTTTGTTATTATTAATACCTAATGTATTTTCAAATGAAGTAAATATATTATTAGTTAATTTTGCTAGTAATTTATTAGCCTTACCTATTACTGCATTTTGTTCATGTATAGCATTTTTAATTATTAACAATTGTCCAGCGAAAACAGGAGCAAATGCCGGATATCCTCCGAATCCAATAATATAATAAGGTCTATTAAAAATAAAATTGAATAAATTTAAAATAATATTCTTAATTACTGCAAAGTATAATATAATACGATGCTTATTATTAATATTTTGTATTGTAATTTTTATATTATTATCATTAATATTACTTAAATATTTAAATCCTCTATTATCAGTTATAAATTCTACTTTATAATTTTTGTTAGACAATGCGTGAGCTAAACACAAAGCAGGAAATACATGTCCTCCAGTACCTCCAGCTGCTATTATTATTCTTTTAGTCATCTTGCAGTTTATAAAACCTTATTTATATTATTAAGTTAATTTTTTAGCATAATATATCTTTTGTCAAATGTCATACAGCAATTAATAAAAAATAGCTAGTGCTTTAATTTATCTTTAGCATTTATTACAAATAGCAATATGGTTCTAATAAAATTTACGTAGAATGACATAAGTAATATTATTAATATAGTGAAAGTACACTATAAGATATTTATAATATTTTACAATATATTTATTAATAAATCAAACAAATATTCTATAAAATTTTATGACTTTTATATATCCTAAATTCATAGACTTTATATCATTTGCGAAATATCGCCATGATTTATTATTGTAATATTTTAACATTTTATTAAAATTTTTTAAGTACTTTACTATTTATTTTTGTTTTATAAAACAAACATTAAACTACATTATTATATAATATAATTGACTATACTTGTACTATATTATTAATTGAGTTTGTTCCATTAATTTTTTAAATTCTTTCTTGTTATTATCACTTAATTTATCAAAGAATTTACTTAGAGCTTTTAGTTCTTCATTACTTAGTTTTAGTGTTATTTTCTTATCATCTTTTATTTCTATATTCTCTAAATCGAATTGTTCTAGCATTGGTTCAATAGTTTTCCTGTGATTCTTATCTACTGTATTTAATAACTTTTTCATAGCTTCTGCTTCTTCTTTATTTAATTTTATTTTAGGCTTTTTATTGATATTTTGTTTTATATCCTTTGTATTTGTTTTATTTTTTTCATTTTCTTTTTTGATTTCTATAATTTTTTCATTTTTATCATAAAATTCATTATCTATGTATATTTTATTTCTAGTAATTCTATCTTTTTCTTCTTTGCTTAAATATTGCTTCCAAGAAATTTTATACTTATTATCATTTATTTTTTCATAAATTAATCGTTTATCTTTAATGAATTGCTTTATATTTTTCTTATGTTTCTTATCAGGAATTTTATCAATAATATAATCAATACTATTAACTCTATCACAGTTGAAAGCTTGTATTTTATTGACACACCAACACAAAGATTGCTCATTATCCAGTAATCTCATTCTTTCAAATGGAGCATAAGTCTTAGTTATTACAAAACCATATATTAATTGTATTAATACACAAGCTATAGTACAAATTCTTATTAGTTTAACTTTTTCAGTTGTTGGAAATTTCTGCTGAGTATAAATCCATAAGTAATACAATGCTAAAGCTAATATATTTACTCCTATACATAATAATCCAGGTTTTAGAGGTAAATCGGAATATAGTATATTACTCCAGCAATTAGTTAATTGCGCTATTACTATGCATAATAAACTTATAGATAATATTAATCTGAATATTTGATCGAAATTATTTGATTCTGTATCCTCTTGTTTCTTGAAAAAGTAATATAAAATAAAAGGTGACAAATATAACATTTCTAATAATAAATCCCAATAAGCAGATGTATGACTGAAAACCCAAAGTCCCATCTGTAATTTAACATCATAACAATCTTCTATTTGAAAACACAGTAATAGACAAAAAGCATGCAAGTAAAATAAAACTATACTATTATAGATTGTATTAATTTTCATAATATTTTATATATCAACAACAATGCTCTTTATATTTTATCATATAAAAAATTAAAAATTTGTTATGTATATAATTAATGTAATATTAAAACATAGAAAATATATAATAAATAATGCTAAACTCTAAATAGTATTGTTCAAAATCTTCGCATATATTTATAATATAGTATAAATATTCAATCAAATATTATTTATTATAAGAATGATATCAATATTAGTTATGCACTATTTCTACTGGCATTATTACTGATACTAATGATAATGTACCATCAATTTTATTAGGATCAGGTTTTATTATAGTTGGAGATACACTAGTATTTAGATACATATATACTTCATTTGTACTAATGGGTTTTATTAGTTCCAAAAGATATTTACTATTAAAGCATATTTTAAATTCATTGTGTTCACTATTACTAGGAATAGCACCGTCTGTACTATTATTTATTTCCTTATTACTAGCACTATAGTCCGAATCTATTCCAGATTGTTCTTCATTACTTATATTCATGTCAGAATCACTATTATAATTCCAATCATAATCTTCTGATTGATAATCACTATTTAATATATCATCGTTATTATGCAAAGCACATTCGTTATCATTTAATATATCTTCATTATTAATTAATACATCATAATTACTATCCTGCATAGTACAATCTTCTAACGTATTGCTACTATTTTTTATATCAGCACTATTGTTTTGATTTGCAGTTATATTACAATAATATTTACACTCTAATTCTTCAATAGCACTTCCTAATTCTTTACTTACTCCACTTATAGTTAATTTATTATTATTAATATTTAATTGTATAGAATTGGAAACATCTGACACTATTGTATCAACCCTATCAATAGCATTAATAAAATCCTTGACATTAACTACTAACAATTTATTATTATTAATTTCTAAAGCTGTTTTATACTCTGGAAAACTACCAGTAACTACTCTAGAACTATATATTGATTTAATATCATTACTAATATTAGCTTCTAGTATTATTTGCTTTTCATTTATTTTAATATTTACTATATCATTTTTATTAATGTCTGACAACATATGTAATAATTCCATTACAGTCTTTTTAGAAATTACTACTGGCTTTATATTATTAGTATTCTTAGGAGCATTTATACTAGTACATGATATCCTGAACAAATCAGTAGCAACAAATCTCAAAGTATTATCTTGTTCATTATAATGTATATATATACCATTCAATTGAGTTCTAATAATATCCTGAGACATTGCAACTTTAGTTATATCAATAGCATTTTTTAAATCTTCAGTCCTCATTTGGAAATCTATATAATCATTATTATCATTTATTAATTCCAATGGAGGAAAAGAACTGCTATCTATATAGTGTATTGAAAAACTAGTTTTATTATTAGTGATTTTTATTTCATTGGTATTAATATTACTTTGCAATACTATATTACTATTATTACTGAATTTCTTACTAATCTCATATAATAAACTCACAGGTAGACAATATGTACCAGATTCATTAATTATACAATTTGCGGGATTAAAGGCAATTATATCAATAATAGTCATATCCATATTAGTAGCTGTTATTTTTATATAATCATTATTAGCATCAAATAATACACAACCAAAGACAGGACTAGCCTGCCTCTTTTCTATAATCCTATTAGCATGAGCTAAAGTTTTAACTAATAATTCCTTTTTTATTGACACATACATTTGTCTAACCTACTTATTTACTTCATAAAAATATTGTATTTTTTAAGAAAATCTATATTATCTCTTAAATAAATTTTTTATAAAATCATTCATCAACCGCACACCGAATCCAGTTGCTCCCTTTTGAGACAATGCTCGATCCTTACTATCCCACTCAGTGGCAGCTATATCTATGTGTGCCCATTTTGTAGTCTTCTTTATAAAGTGTTGTAAGAACATAGCAGCTGTAATACTACCAGCACCTCTACCGCACCCGACATTCTTTATATCAGCTATATCAGATTTTATATCAGGTTCATAGGATTTATGAAGTGGTAATCTCCATATTTTTTCTCCTACATTTTTACTAGCCTTTTCTAAATGCTGAGCCAATTCATCAGAATTACACATATAACCAGCAAATTCGTGTCCAAGGGCAACTTGTATAGCGCCAGTCAAAGTAGCAAAGTCTATTACTACTTTAGGACCATATCTCTCCTGAACATGCCATAATACATCAGCTAATACTAACCTTCCTTCAGCATCAGTATTATCCACTTCTATAGTGGTACCGGACATTGCTTGCACTACATCTCCTGGTCTCTGAGCTCCACTAGAAATAACATTTTCTACTACCCCTATAGCTCCAATTACATTAACTTTAGATTTCTGTAATGCTAAAGAATTAACAGTATTTAAAACAACTGCGGCTCCAGTCATGTCTCCTTTCATTTCAGACATTCTATTAGCGGGTTTTATGCAAATACCACCGGCATCGAAGGTTACTCCTTTACCGACAAGAGCTACTATATTACCATCATCTTCTCCATTCATATATTCCATTACAATTGTATAAGGAGGATTATCACTGCCTTTATTCACGCCTAGTAATGCATTCATTCCCATCTTTGTCATTTCCTTTTGGTCAATTACTCTTACTTCTACGCCTATTTCTTTTAATTCTTTAGCTATATCTTTTATTTTTTCTGAGTTCATAACATTAGCTGGCTCAGTAACCATTTCTCTAGTATTTAATACACAATCATCTATACTTAGTAATATTTTATATTTATATTCATTTATTTGCACATAATTAGTGACACAAGTTATAGAACTAACCTTACAATTATTCTTTTTGGTAAAATACTTATCAAAAGTCCAAGATTTTAATATAATACCAGAAGTAATTAGAGCAGCAGTGTCCTCAAAATCTATAGTTTCTATATTATTAACTATTGATACTTTAGCATTATCAGTTTCTATTTTAGAATATATATATCCTCCTAATTTTTCAACATCAGCTTTACTTAATACGTTTCTACTGCCAGCACTTATTATTATTACTTCCTTTAATTTATTATTTAATATAAAATTAAAACGGTTAGATTGTCCATATTCCAAATTTTTAGCCAATTCTGTAATACTTTTATTAACACTTATATCTTGTAATGTATTTTCTACGAAAGATAAGTCATTATCATGAGTAACAATAACTATTACATCACTTAATAGCAAATTATGGGACTCTTTAAATTCAACAGAACTAGCCCACTTTTCCATTTTTTCACTTAAATCAATATCTATATCCATATTAGTTATAAAATATACTACTACCTGATTTTATTATAAACAATTTTCAAGTTTATTTAAACAAAAATATCTAATAGAGTATAGAGTTATATTTTATGTTTCATGTTACTATCCTACTTTTCAACTGATTACTTATAGTTCTTATATTACCGTTTATTTTAACTAAATTTATTCTTTCTTTTGTATTATTTTCTAATAATTTTGCATATTCTTGTATTTTAGGCTTCAATATATCTAATAATTGTTTGCCCTTATCAGTAATATTAATAAATTGTGTTCTTTTATCATAATTAGATTGAAATTGATTTATATATCCATGCTTATACATTTTTTTTAAGTTATAAGAAGCATTAGAACCAGCGTAATACCCTTTCTGTATTATATCTCCCATAGTTATTTTATTATCATTTATATTTAATAATACAAATGCTTGTGTTGGACTAATGTCATTTACAGTAGCATTTTCCAATTCACTTTTTAGCAAAGATAAAAATGTACGGTAAGCTATTTCTGCTAAGGTAGCAAATTCTACACAATCTTTTTGTTCAATTGGCATTTTTAAAATCCAAATATAATTCTTATATTATATACTATAGTAATTTTATTAAATAAACTTTAATATCAATTATATTTTATAACAATTTTCTATACATAATTATAGTTAATTTTTATTTATAGATAGATTGTATAAAATAGTGCTCAAATATAAGTAAGATAACGATATTTATATATAATCATATTATAACTATAAAACTGTATATTTGCAGTATAACTACCCATTCATGTAATAAAGAATCCAATTTATCTGAAAAATATATAAACCCAAAAAAAATATTTAAATATTAAAAAGATTAAATATAATAATTGTGAAATTACAAAAAACAATTCTTCATGTAATTAGTACTATATATAAAAATAAGAGTGCTATAAATAACACTCTATAAACCTATTTAAAATGTAAATCTAAAATAATAATTATTAATAATACTAAGCTGCACTATTGGGCTTACTGTCCTTTATAAAAAGTACTGCCAATAATGACAAGCATATAGCTACTATTACCCATACAAATGCTTGTCTATACATTGTCAAGTCATAAAACGGTAAACCTTCAGCTGTTACTCTACCAGCTCTATAAGTATCTAATAATTTTCCTAATTGAGGATCGAAAAATAATCCTCCCATCATTAGTATCATATTATTAAAGCCACTAGATATACCTGCGAATTCTTTAGGTACTAGTCCATAACACATAGAGAAAGTTAAAGTATCAGCTCCTGCAAAGAAACTTGCCATAAAGAATAATATTAAACAAGATAAAAATCCTATTGAATTATTATAAATAGCTAACCACATAGTTAATATTAATCCAACTGTAAATATTATTACCGGTTTTTTATAACTATTCCACTTTTCTGCAAATATAGCTGAAACTACACTACCAACTCCGAATCCTATATATATAAGTGAAGGTAGTATAGCTGCCTGCTGAGTAGGTACATCAAATCTTTTTTCCATAAATGATGTACCCCATAAATCAGCTATAGAACTAACTGGTAAATAAGACATAGCTCCATAGAATCCTATTAACCAAACATTATAATTAGTAGCTAACATCTTTAGTCCACTTAAAATATCTACGTTTGGTTTTTCTACAGTGCTATTAGTTTTATTAGTTCTTAATCCGAAAAATGCTAATATTCCTAATATAATACCAAATACGGCTATACCAACAGTTGCACTTCTCCAACCATACCATTTTGCTAAATATGATGAAGCAGTACTTCCTAGCATACTGCCCAAACATCCCATACAAGTAGCTATTCCCATAAATAATGGATATTTATTTTTTCCATATAATTCAGAGGCTACTTTACCACAACTTAAGAAAGCAGCTGATGAAGCTAATCCTACTAGAAATCTTCCAATCATTAATTGTACATCACTACTAGCAATGCCAAATATTAATACTCCCAAGGAACATATAAAACAACAAGCAGTTATAACAAACTTATAACCAATTTTATCTAAAATTATTCCCCAAGGTATTTGCATTCCATTATAAGACCAATACATTACTGATACAATGAAACCTACCTGAGTAGCATTTAGTGAAAAGTCATGGATCAAATCATGAACTAATACACCCGGTTCAACTCTAGATAAACATCCAAATAGGTAGAACATCCAGCAAATAGCTATTGATAGTATTGCTGTCTGTGATTTAGCATTTATTTTCTCCATAAATCTCCTCACAAAAAAAATATAAAATAATAGTTATACATCATTACTAGTAAGAAACATGTAAAGCTAATGTATAAGATGTGAAACAATACAAACACACCAATACTGATTATACAAAATATTTGTGTAATCAGTCAATAGGAATTTTATAAACTAAATGAAAATATTTTAATATAATACAAAACTGTTAATATATAATATAAACTTATGGTAAATTGTATTAACAAATCTAAATATTTATTGTTGTGGATACTATTAGTGCATTATAGTTTAATCAATATTGCGCATATCCAAAATTTACATATTATCAACAGATACCAAATGATAATATATGGAATTAGCACTATATGAACAGATAATTAATAAAAAGAATTATTTGGAACATATGGATTGAATTCATATAATTAACTATTGATTTAGAACTATATTTTTTTATTTAAATAGTATTTTATTTAGATTAGAAAACTAATTGTTAAAGCCTCAATGTTATTATTACATTCGAATAAATCATAATATTAATTATAAATAGGTTTTATTTTACAACCATTATTCGCTTAACACTAAGAAATAATGCATTTTTACAAAAGTAATACAATACACCAAGTAAAATAATGATGTTATAATAACAACTTTCATACAATTTCTATTGGAATTAAAAAAACATATATATTAGATTATGTATTACTTTCACAAAATATATATGATTTATAATTGATAAGAATCTTGAAATATATTAGAATATAATTGTCATCGGGAAGTGGTGCAATCTGATAGCATACTAGTTTCGGGTACTAGAGGTTGGCGGTTTGAATCCGCTCTTCCCGACCAGTGACATTATTTAAGATATTTGTTTTATCCGGGCTGTGCAAAGCACAGAACCGCTCTTCCCGACCAGCAATTACTTACTAATATATGTTTTTGGAAATTTGCAAACCTGTATTAAATCACTATTGGTATGTTTATTTCGTAACAATATACTAACAGATGAGTTAGAAGATGGAAAAATTTTATTAAAATAATCTTTATATTTGTAACAATTTATTAACAAATAATTTAAAATATGGTAGAATTTCAATTAAGTTATTATGTATTTATTGCATGTTTTGTTTATTGTAGTATACAAAATGTTATATATTTATAGTGTATTTTACTTATTTTGTTTAAATATTATATTAACTTTGTTACTCATTAATGTATTTTTATTGTATAATATTGATTGATATTGTTTATTATTTATATCAATTATTATTTTACCATTCATTATATCGTCTTGTAATGTACTTAATTGTTCCTTATTAATATGTTTACTTACTTGTATATTTTTATTATTATTAATAATAATATCTTCAGAAGATATTAAACTTATGTAAGTTTTTTCATTATAATTATGTTCTATATAAAATAAATATTGTTGAATATTATTAGGTTTAAAACTACCTCCAAATAAATAAGCATTACTAATAGTATTAATTCCATATTCTGTATCATTTTCAATAGTTTCCAAGCAAATATTTTTATTCTGTTTGCCAAAAATCTTAGTATAAATTATATTATTATTTCTGCAAATATTAGTGTTTAAATTGTTATTAATTGTATAAGTATTTACATTATTTTTTACAAAATTATTATCTATATCATTTGAATTATTATTGCATTCTGTTGTTATATTATTTGAGTTTTTATTAAAATTATTAGTATTTACATTAATCATTGTACCACTATTCATAATAGTCTTACTATTATTCAAAATATCAAGTAATACTATATCAATACTTGATACTACATGTTCCATACTAATAATACTATTATCATATAAATTATATTTTGCTATTCGTTGTACATTATCATTAAATTCATTTCTATAATTCATTGATACTTGAATATTATTATTAAATGAATAATGGGGAATTAGTTCACAAATAGTTTCAATATATAAATTCTCATTAGTATTACTAAATACATCTTCATAATAGTCACTATTACCTATTTGTATAATAGTATTATCTCTATCTATATCAGTGTAAGAATTACTGTATGGAAGATTATTAAAATTAACCTTAGGTTTGTTCATTTTCTTATAGCACTCATTATGTTTCTTATATATATTTTCCCATATCTATACTGAGTGCCTAAGAAAAATTTACGCCCATAGATTTTACTATAAAGATTTATTAATAATCTAGTAATTATATATATTATATTTTTTTCATAAATACCTCACTTACCAAGTAAAAAATTAAACTGTACATTTTTATACTATTCAATTGCCACACCAAATGATTAATAGTACTATAATATGTAGTAATGTTATATTTACTGCTACTGTTAATCTATATTAGAAAGTATTGCTTCAAGATTAATAATACCATTTTCACTTTGTTGTAATTTATTCCATAAAGCTTTTTTTTGTTCTTTTTTATCTGGTGTTTCTAACTGTACTACATTATTTTTGATTTGTTTTAATTTAACTTTTGCTTGATTTAAGATTGTTACTAATTTTGCCTTTAAATCATCATATGTTTCCTTGCAATCTACTAGTTTATTATAATCATTTCCCATGTTCTTTTTTGTTAACAAATCACTATATTGCAACATTATTTTGTCTAATTTCTTCATTTGTAGTATATTCTGCTCATTATTAACTTCTATATTAGATATAGCCTCTTTTATTTCACAAAACTCTTGTATAAAATCTAGATATTTATCAAGTATCTGCGCACTATTCAAATCATTATCTTCTGTTTCGTTATCCAATACTTCTTTCATGCGTTTTTGTACAACTGCTTTGAAGACTGCAAAAATATTATTATATTTGGAATTCGCTAATTCTAGTAATATTTTGTCATATATATATGCTATTTGAAATAAATTCTTTTTGTATGATGTATCACCATACATTGGTGGTAGTGCCAAAATATTGATTTCTATTGCATTCAATTGTTCCCTGAAATTATTACATTTTGACTCAAATTCACCACTGGATAACTTTTGCTCTTCATATTGAATATTAACAATCTGTTGTATTAAATCTTGTAGTGCTCTGTAGCAAGATTGTATTTTGTTAAGTTCTGTTTCATTTGATTGTGTGTTCTCATTCACTTGTGTTTCATTATTGTATATTTCATCAGTATCAGCTAATACATTACTTTTGGAGGGGTTATTATTGTATTCTGTACAAAATGCTGTTGTCCCGATACAAATACTAGTAATAATACACCACTGATTAAAATACATTTACTTACTCATATCTAAACCTGTTTGACTAAATTCTAATCTGAATTATATTAAAGTATTATTAATCGTTTATAGAAAATATTTATTTTATTTGTTAAATATTTATTAAATATTTCATGTATCTGTTTTATATGCTTTCTTTAATATTCATACATAAAATAATTTATGATATATTAATAATTGATAATAATATATTATATACAAACAATATGAAATTAATTAAAAATACAAGGCGAGCAATTGAAAATACAAGGCGTGGAACATGCCGGGAAATTGAAAATACGATGCACAGTAAGTGCAGAGAAATTGCTTTAGATACTGAAACTACTGGCTTGTCCTTTGCTAAAGGAGATAGGATAATTGAAATAGGATGCGTTGAAATAATAGATAAGAAAATTACTAATAATAGTTATCATGTATATATTAATCCTGAAAGAAGTGTAAGTATAGAGTCTACTCAGATTACTGGATTAACTAATGATTTCTTAAAAGAATTTAAAACCTTTAAAGATATATATAAAGAATTTTTGGATTTCATACAAAATGATAGATTAGTTATACATAATGCTCCTTTTGATATGTCGTTTATTAATTGGGAGTTAGGACTAGTAAATTATAATGCACTAAATGACGATACTAATAAGAGAATACCAAATGAAATAATAGATACTTTATCAATGTCTAGAAAGAAGTATCCTGGGTCACCAGCTACTTTGGATGCTTTATGTAAGAAATTCAATGTGGATTCAACTATTAGAAGTAAACATGGAGCATTAATAGATGCTGAATTATTAGCTCAAGTTTACATAATAATGTCAGTTGAAAAAATACAGATGAATTTATTTAATAATGTATTAAATGCAAGTAATACAAAGATTAATAGAAATAATAGTGTAAATAGACAATTATTAAGCAATAGAAAGCCAATTGAATTGTCGGCAGAAGATATACTAAAACATAGAGAATTTATTAAAAAATTAAATAATCCAATTTGGCATGATTATATTAAAGAATAATTGTTATTAAGAAGTATCTACTAGTATTGAATTTATAATATAAGAATCAAGAATTGCTGCATGAAAAAATCAAGCTAAGATAGAAACAGCACGTGATCTTAGTGATATTGTTTTATCTATAGAACAAATAGCAAAAGCTACTGGTTTAAGTATAGCTGTGACAAAATCATTAAAGTAATAAGTTTATGTTATAATAAAAATGTAAATAATGTATATAAAAGATTACTATGATGCAAGAGAGTCCAATTTTAAATGATTATGTATTTAAACAAGTATTCGGGCAAGAAGATAATAATCCAATACTGATATCATTCCTTAATGCTATGCTAGATGGTGATGTAAAAGTAAAAGAAGCTAAAATATTAAATTCAGAACTTCCTAGGGCATGGGAATTTGGAAGATCTATTATTACTTGATGTTCAAGTTAAAACTGATGATGGTATTTATATTGATATAGAGGTACAAAATGGATACAAAGAAGATTTAGCAGATAGAATGGTAGTCTATGGTGCTAATATGATTACAAGATATAGTGAAAAATCTACCAAATATAGTAGTGACAAATGTATTGCTATTTGGATACTTAATTGCAATATTCCTGCCTTTAAACAATTTGACAATGATCCTATAATAGGAGCATTTGATTTCAGATCTAGAATAAATCCTTCTAATTATTTACAAATGAAAGAATTAACAATATATCCAGTGCAGTTAAAGAAAGGATTAAAAATACTTGATTTATCACCCGAAAAACAAACGTGGATTAATTTCTTAAGGACTTCAGAAAATAATAGTACACCAGTTGAGATAGTAGAAATACATAATGCTTATAATAAAATGAAAATAACTACAGGTAGTGCTGCTTATAGAAACTATGAAGAAGCTGCAAAAAAAATGGATAGATTAAAAGCTATTGATATTGAAGACGCTAAAAATAAAGGTAAAGAAGAAGGTATTGTTGAAGTTAAAAAGGAAGAACGTAAGCAATTGGCTTTGAATATGAGCAATCAAGGATTTGATGACGATACAATAGCTAAATGTTTGAATAATTAGTATAAATGAGTTAAATGAATTATTAAAATCTTAATATGAAGATTTTTTAATAGATAGAAGAATCATTAGTATAACATCTTAATGAATGATATTACTAATATTAACTAGGTGTTTGTAGGATATAAAACATACACTAGTTTTTTAATGTAATGTTATATCCTAATAGTTGATTAACTTTGTGTTGTACCTATTTCTAATAATTTGTTAATAATAATTTTTATCTTTTTACCATTTGTGATTAACTTATCAATAATTGTTGGATTATTTAAATTAACTGCTGTATTTGTATTTGATTTAACGTTTAAATAATTAATTTTTAAAGTGGCCTCACTAGGTAAATCAAAATCAACTTTTTTTATACCATTACTAATTGATAAATTGTTAATATTTAAATTTTTATCATTTGATTTAATTAATACATCATTATTGCGATTATTATCATTATTTAGATAAATATCACTACTATTATTATCAAAAGACATACTATTAAGAATAGTGCCATCTGTACTAATTCTTTCTACAATAATACTATCTGAAGCTTCAGTATTATTGACAAATACTACTGATAATATTACACAAATAGCAAATAATACTTGTTTATTGTTGAAAGTCATTATTTACCCCTCATTTACTAAAAAACACCCCATCAGTAAAATTCTCTAACAAATTACTAAAGGAGGCAATAACACTGCTGCTAAAAATTGTTCATTCTAGAAACAGTGTGTCTGAATAACAATATCATTAATCAGTCTTTGAAACCAATTTTAACTTGAAATAAGGCTCATTAATTTTAAGAGTACCACCAGCTTTTACTTCCAATAAACCATCACTAATATTTGAAATTTCTTTATTATCAGATATTTTTACTATCATATTAGTAATTTCAGCATCAGTATCAGAATCTATTATTACAGTACCAGTATTATTACCGACAATCTGTTCAAAATTAGCATTGCCAGTAATGTGCAACTTTACATTTGGTTTATAATTCATATTACCATTAATGATAAAACTACAACTTTGTTTACTACTTAAACCATTGAGTACCAATATATCACCAATCTTATTCACAGAATTTACATGCAAATATTTATTATTAATTGCATTAAACTCTCTGGCAAATACTTCAATATTACCTAATATTTTAGTCTTATTATCACAAGTCAAAATACAATTATTACTGTGTTTCATGTCCAATACCACTTCAGAACTGTATACACTACTGAACATTAACAGTACAGCAAGTGTCACATTTAACAACTTCATATTATAATCTTCCATGATGAAACCAATTATCATAAACATCATTGCAGGCGAACTAAAATAATACAATAAAGTAAATTAATCTTAGTTTATATTATAGAAATAGTTTATAATTATTCTTTAAATAAGAATTATTAATATATTTATTAAATGATTCTTAGTATGTTTAAATGCAAATTAACTGCCTTGACTAATATGGAAATTTTTTACTACATAAAAAAATAACAGTTATATTATTGATAAAGTTATGTGTATAGATGCTAATGATAAGTTAAACGCGATTTTAGTACAATGGTACTGCTAAACATCCGGTTGACATACTATATGACTTAGTATTACAGATCAAAGATTGGCTACTATGCAGTGGAAAGAATGTTCGATTACGATGATACTAAAGATCGCTTAATTTGCTCGCTATTTTTGTTAGTTTTGCCACCTTCGGTATTTATATTAAATGCAATATTAAATGGTAATTTAATTATAAATTAATATAACCTCTTGTAAAATATGTAGTAAATCTTAATAATGCACTTATTATGCAAGTAAGACGAGCATGTATAATGTACATGGCTCCGACTCAGAAAGAGGGAAGAAATAATAAAGCTAGTTGACTAGATGTTTGATATTCAGGCTAATGTAATGGATTTATTTGTCTTCTTAATTTTTGCTATCGTAGATTCGTTAATTGTATTCGAGTTATCTATATCACTAAGGGCTTTATCTCAATAGTAGAAACCGTACTTGCCCTCCTCTTATCATCATTCGTATCAATGGATTTATTCATTACAAAAGAATTCTCATCTTCATTCTTAATAGTCGAACAATCGATGTTCTCAGCAGCAATAACATTACTAATACTCAATATTGCATAAAATATTGCAAATATTATTAATAATTTCATGTCTGTAAATTCCTTCCTAAAATAATATATTAAATATGTAATAATGTATATTGATTAATATTTTATGAATACTATTATGAGAGATCAATTATATTTGTAAGCTTAGAAATGTTATAACAGAACTACAATAAATCAAATGACAGTTTATCTATTGCATATTATATTTAATAGAGTATAATTATAATGTAAAGTGGTCATGTAGCTCAGTGGTAGAGCACTACGTTGACATCGTAGTGGTCGTAGGTTCGATCCCTATCGTGACCACCATTTGTTTCATATGGATTGCCATTTGAATGAAGGTTTTCCTCTCTGTTATTTCCAGTTGCTTATTAGTATTTACAGTTGTTTCTTTGCAAACTAGTAAATTACCTGATCATTCTGTGTTTTATATTAAAGGTAATAGTTTATATGAAACTTTAAAAAAAGATGGATCATTTAAAAATGCAATTATATTTAAGTTAGTGGATAATATAAGTTCAATAAAAAACAGAATACCTACTGGAGAATACATATTAAGTAAAAATGACAATTCTTTTACATTTTTACGAAAATTAATTGAAAACATTCACGTAACTAGAAAAATTACATTCCCAGAAGGTATTACAGTGTATGAAATAGTTGAAAAATTAAATAAAAACCCATTATTAAGTGGTACAATAAAAGAATTACCACCTGAAGGTTCACTAATGCCAAATACTTATTTTTATAAGTTAGGTAATAGTAAAAAAGATATTTTAAATAGAATGAAAGATCAAATGGATTTAATGAAAAAAGAAATTAAAAAATACAATAAAACCAATTTAAATACAAATGAGATAATAATATTAGCATCAATAATTGAAAAGGAAGTACATAAACCGGCAGATAGAAAATTAGTATCATCTGTATATCATAATAGACTAAAGAAAAAAATGAGATTGCAATCAGATCCAACTATAATATATGCATTAACTAAAAATAATGTATATACAGGACAAATAGATAAAGTAAATATTACTAATAAAGATTTATTTAAAATATCACCCTATAATACTTATAGGAAAGCTGGATTACCTCCAACTCCAATATGTTGTCCTAGTAAATCTTCAATAATAGCAGCTATGAATCCAGCTAATACAAACTACTTATTTTTCATTAGTGATATTAAAAACAATAAAGTATATTACTCATCAGACTTTAAACAACATGTGAGATATAAAAATAAAATAAGAAAGAAAAATAATAATAAATAATTCTAAATTAGTTGTTATTTATGTATTATACAGAGCAATTTTTAGGCACACTATTATGGAACCCAAATATTTGAAAAACTTACAAAATGACAGCAATCATAAAAAAAACTGCTAATAAATAATAAAAATCAATATTTATACAATAAAAACCTATTAGCAATATGAAATTAATGGTCTGAGCTTGCTTGGTATGTTTTCTTTTGAAATAATTATTTTATAAGATTACATATTTATAGACTAATTATAATGCTCATTGTAATACAAATATTTCGTTATTGCAAAATAGCTCATTGGCAATTATTTAATGTTATGTATAGTATAATACACATAGTTTTTAACTAAAAATTATAATAATTTATACTAACATTAGTACAAACATTTATTACAGATTATTACACCAATAAATAACGTAGTGTAAATGTACATTTTACAACACTCATAACAATAATTAATTGTATATAAATGTACTGCTATAATATAGCATCATTATATGAACTATAAATAAATTAATAGAAATATTATTATTACAATAAATTTATATTATTTATCCACACTGCAGTTGTAGTACAATTCATAGTATTATGTTTATTACAAGTTCTCTCACAGCGAAAGACTTATTTGCATAAAAGTGTACATTAACAATACTAATTTACTATGGTTTATATGTTTTTACTAATAAATAATCATATCTTTATTGCCAATGTACAGTAGTAACATTTTATACTTATAAGGCCCACTCATTATTTAATGTTTATTATTATATTAAATGTTTTTTTTAATATTACTTTTATTTTTTTTGTTTTATACAACATTTGCTTTATTATTGCTTATAGATTCAAACTGATTATCGACATTAATTCTATATTTAATTTAATAAATACTAAACTGTTTCAAATTTTTCTGTAAATTATTTTATATTAAAATTTTATCCCAACAGTGTTGCAACCACAATCTACATGTAATATTTCTCCAGTAATACCAGAAGCTAAATCACTTAATAGAAATGTACAAGCATTCCCTATTTCTTCTCTAGTAATGTTTCTTTTCAATGGAGAACGATTTTTTTCAAATTCTAATACTTTTGAAAATTCTCCAACTCCTGAAGAGGCTAAAGTCTTTATTGGTCCAGCTGAAACTGCGTTTATTCTAATATTAAATTCTCCTAAATCAGCAGCTAAATATCTAACACTTGATTCTAAAGCGGCTTTAGCTACTCCCATTACATTATAATTAGGCACTGTTTTTTCAGAACCATAATAAGTAAGAGTTACTATGCTGCCTCCATTAGGCATAATACTATTAGCATATTGACACACTTTAGTTAATGAGAAACAAGAAATATCCATTGCATTTAAGAAATTTTTTCTCGATGTATTATAATACTTCCCTTGTAATTCATTTTTATCTGAAAAAGCTATTGAATGGACTATAAAATCTATACTATCGTACTCTTCTTTTATACTATAAAATACTTCATCTATATTACAATCATCGGTAACATCACAAACATATATCTTACTACTCTTAAAACCTTCCATATTCCATATTTTCTGTTGGAATCTATCAGATTGAGCAGTAAACATTACTTTGGCTCCGTTACTCATCAGTGATTTAGTAATCCCATAAGCTATTGAATATTCATTAGCCATACCCATCACTAATCCAATTTTATCTTTCATTATCATATATAAAAACTCCTCGATTCACTTAGTTCTATATATAATTTAACAAACAATTAATAATAAGCAAAATAACTTTTTGGCCCATGCAAATTTCTTTTGTTGCTGATTAATATAATAAACTAAACAACTTTAAATCTCATCTTCAGGATTAGTGATATATTTAGCTTCACAAATAATTTGATTCTGTACTGGCCCTTCTTCATCAGTTATTTGCGAATAATTCTTATGATATTTTTCCATTTTACTATACTTTAATACATCATTAATGTAATCTGCAGTGGATTTTAATTGTTTATTCAGTTTTTTATTATCGTAATTTTCACAAGTAACAATATATTTATTTATTTCATATAAAATATTATTTAATGTTTTTAGATTTTTATAAAATGGTACTATTATATTCCCAAATATTTCTTTATATAAATAAGCTCTTTTATCAATAATGTTTTTATTTCTAGATTGTTCTATTTTATAATAAATTTTATTGAATGCATTACTTGATAGTTGTAATACTCTATTTCCTAAATATTTAAATAATTGCACTAAATTAACATCTTCATTTAAATAATTTGGATTATCGAATACTTTGAAATTTACATCTGTAATTGTTGTATCAATTTCTTGTAAGAAATCCTTTGAAATCATAATATCTTTGCCTGATAATTCTGATTGGAATAATCGTGCAGAACTAGCTTCTATAGCATTGAAAATATAACCCTGCAAATTGAAGCTAATATTAATCCAATCATCTGAGAAATCCTCAGCCGGTTTATCACTGCTTTTTTCATCATATTCCATTTGTGAACCGTATAATAATGGATATACAATTTTATTACAAGTAATAATAAAATCCATTATAAGTTTATTCAAAAAGTATGCTTTTTCTTCTTCACAGTACTCTAAAATTTGTGCAATATCATATTTTGGTTTTTTATAATTGGGATATTTTTTTGGTGATATTAGATCATAATTGTAGGATTCGTAAAATAATAAAGCTGGCCTAATCATATATTGACTTCTCAAATCATTTGCTATAGTTTCTGTACAATAACAAATACTACTATTTAAGGTCGTCCCACCACCCAATATTGTTATTGAGAATGTTAAAAATTTTAGGTATTTATTCATATTTTACCTATTAAATTAATTACTTTTCATTTATATATTAATATATTTTGGCATTAGTGTAAAATATAATTGTGAAAAGTATCAATACTTTTTGGTATGTCTATAAAAACAACGCTTATATTAAATTTGTTATAATGAAAATATAGAGATAAATATATTTAAAGTCAATAAAAATGTCCATAAAATTTTTATTAAAAATATTTCCTTTTACAATGTTAATTCATAATATATTTAATAATTTAGAAGCTAGTTATACTGATATACAATCTAATGATAATAATAGGATGGAAAATAATAATATTCCGAAAAATAGATTAAAAAATAAAAGTAAAGACAAAAATATTAATACTGTTGTAGATAAAAATACATCTGATAATAATGAAACAGAAGCTGATAGTAATACAGATAGTTCTGAGAGTGGTAAGGATAATAATGATTTATCAGAAAGGCAAAGCGATGATGATACTAAAAGTAGTGAAGCAGATGATGATGATACGGATAGTGAAGATGATTCTAAGGATGAGGAAGATGATTTTGATGATGATTCCGAAGATAAAGAGAATGATTCTGAGGAGGATGAAGATGATTCGGATGTGGATAATGATTCTGATGATGATTCCGAAGATGAAGACGATGATTCTGATGAGGATGAAGATGACGAAAATGACGAAGATGATTCTGATGATGAGGACGATGATGAAGATGAAGAGGAAGACTTATATGCTGATAAAGACCCATTGGAGCCAATCAATAGAAAAATACATAATTTTAATGAATCATTAAATAATTTATTTGAAAAATTCAAATCAAAAGATGAAGATAATAATAATAAAAATAAGTCTAAAAATATATCAAAAGCAATAGGAAATTTTTCCCATAATTTTTTTGAATTTCCTAGGATTATAAATTACGGATTACAAGGAAATATTAAAAATATGGCTAATACTATTGCTAGATTAATTATAAATACTGCCTTTGGATTTTTTGGAGTAACTGATGTTGCTGAGAAGTTGGGTTTTCCTAAAAATAATACATATTTTGGAGATACATTAAAAAAATGGGGAATGAAACCTGGTCCATATGTAGTATTGCCTATATTAGGCCCTACTAGTCTAAGAGGTGCTGTAGGAAAAGCTTTTGAAGCATTAGGACCACAAAGAGCTGCAATATTACCATTAAACAACACTAAACCAATAACTAAAAATACAATATTCTATGCTATATATTGTAGTAGTTTATTAGCTACACGATCGGCTTATAGTGATATGATAAAACAAGTATCAGCTATGTCTAAGGATACGTATAAAACATTCCGTAATATAACAATGTCAATGGAGAGTAATTAAATAATCATAATTCTATTCAATAGCATATAAAACTAATATCTATTTTGATGCTCTGTTAAAACTTATTAGAGTAATAAATGTAGTTAAACAATAATATACTTCCTACAATAATACTCATTAGGAAAATAAATTTCTAATGTACTAAAAATATAATAACTAACTAATTCCCTATAATTTCCAATTTATCATTATTAAAATTAGCTATTGCTTCTTTTATAGCGAATACTTTTATTTCATTGTTTTTTAAAGTAATCTTTATTGATTCTATTATTTGCAATACATAATTAGGACATCCTTTTTGCAATATAATTATCCCTTTATCAACAGTATTTAAATAAACATTTAAAGCGTTTCCATCATATAACAATTTATTATTTACAATTACTTTTACTAATATCATAATTACTAATTAATAATCAAGTTTTGAGTAGTTTTTGGAAGGGGGAATAGTGGGAACATTATCAGCTAATAAACTTCTGAAACTACGTCTTGATTTTATTCTTATATACCATGTTAATAGTATATCATCATAATTAGACCATTTTAATACCGATAAATAATCAAACACAGAAATGAATGAAGCTACACATATATCAGCTATTGAAAAATCCCTACCAGCTAGCCAAGATCTTCTTTCCAATAAATAAATAATTTTACTTAAGTAATTAGGAATTTTATATAAAGCATTACGAATTATATCAGGATTGGGAGCACTTACTGTTTTGGATTTAAATCTTTTTACTATTTTTTCATTCATTATTGGATAATATACTTCATGATAAAAATTATTTACAAACCAGTATGATAATCTTCTTGCTTCCACTCTTTGCATTATCGATCTACCTATTAAATCTTGTTCTGGATAGGCTTCATCTAAATATTCTATAATAGTAGTAATACCAGCTATAGTAGTTCCATTTATATCTCTTAATACAGGAAGTATTCCCTGATTATTATACGACTGTAATTGTTCAGATAGATTCCAAGGTAGTTCATACTGCAATTCGAAATCCAATTGCTCTTCTGCTAGCATGACTCTAACTATTCTGGAATAAGCATGTAAAGGATAATAAAATAATGTTCTCATATTTATGTATTAATAATCCTTATTTTGTTTATTATAACCATTCACCTATGTAATTGCATATACAGATAATAGTTTATATATAATTCTTTGTTTATATACAATTTATATTTCCAATATTGTATCTTGCTTTTCTTTAACTTTTTTCTCTACAATTGCATTAAATTCATTTAGTAATTCTTGTATATTATCACTTAATTTCTTTTTAATATCTTCAGTAATTTCTTTTGATTTTTCTAAATTTTTAATATAATCCAACGCATCGTGTCGTATATTGCGTAAAGTTATTTTATATGTCTCTGATAGTCTAGAAGCTGCTTTACATAATTCATTACGTTTATCTTGAGTCAGTGGTACTAATATTACTCTTATATTCTGTCCTTCTACTTGAGGATTAAAATTCATTCCACAATCCCTAATAGCATCTGCTGTAGCTTTTACTACTGATCTATCCCAAACATTAACACTTAGGGTTCTGGGATCTAATACTGAAATACTAGCTACTTGATTTATTGGTACTATATTATTATATGCTTCAACTTTTATGTTTTCTAATATAGCTGGATTAGCTCTTCCTGTCCTAATACTTGATAATTCTTTTTCTAGAGCAACTATTGCTGATTCCATTCTTTCTTTATAAGGTACTAATCGAACGTCTAAACTCATATTTTTTTCAGATTATGTATTCATATTCCTAATTACAATTTTAACTGTTAACAATTATAAACGCAATAATGACGTGTTCAATTACTATAATGAAGATATAAAATCAATTATTATCTTAAATTCAAAATACAAAATCTTTCTAAATTTTTTAATCCATTAACAGTTATTTAAATAATTGTTGATAGCCTTGAGTTATTAGAGATGTATTGTAAGGGGTTTACTTATGAATACTTTAAAAAAATTTTTAGTACTAGGAAGTGCCTGTATTAGTATTAATTCCCATAATATAGCGAATAGTAGTAATAATATAGTCAATAGCAATAATATCATCAATAAAGACTTAACAATTGGTGGATCATTAAATATCAGTAGATGTGATACTGAAATCAATTCCACAGTAACAGTAGAAAATACTGAATACGATGGTATAGATACAGATTTAGCAAAGTTGAGTTTAGGAAAAGCACCGGAAGATCGACAGGAAGATTATACCATTAAAACAATTAACTTGGGTAATGGTTCAATTCTTAACCAAACAGATACAGGACATGTTCATATATATGACACTGTTAATGCAAAAAAAGGCTCTACTATCTCAACTTCTGCTTATGATTTCAAACATATTAATACAATGACTGTGAATGGAAAACAAGTAACAAAAATTATAGATGATGGAACATCTGCTGGATTTGATATTCATGGAGATGAAAATCATAATGGGGGTTATGTAAAGTTTGAAAAAGGAAGTAAAATAACAACTACTTCGGAAGATCCAACTAAATATCCAGCTTTATATCTTTGTAATCCTAATTCAAGATTAAATATATCAGAAATATTACCACAAAAAGATGACGACAAAACTGTTGATACAAAAGCCCATATAGTTGGTACTAGTGATGAAAATAATGATAGACAAGGTACTGTAGATATTTTTAAAGATACCGGGGACCCAACTTCAAATGATTATGTAAATAACCTTGAAGATCAAGTCAATGCTATGCGTGATAATGATGTAATTATTGAGAAGATACAAGCAAATTTACCTTCTTGGATTACGAAAGTTGTAAAAGTAACAGATCCTAATAATAGCAGTGAAATACAGAAATCTGACAAACAAGAATTAGTAGTTACATCTTTAGAATCTGCTACCAAAACAGAAGATGAAAATGGGAATATTGTGTACAATACAGCGAATGGTACAGATATTATCGGTAGTGCTAAAATACAACTAGTTGATGAAAATGGTAATGCTACTGAATTTATATCAGGTAATTTGCTTGAAATATTGAAGAATAATTATTTGAAGAATAAGGAAGGAGACCAGACCTATACATATATTGTAAAAAAAGATGGAACTGATACTGGTATAAAAATAACTCCACAAATAAGTGATTTAAATGATTTAGACAAGATAGCTGAAGTATTTGTCCCTTCTTCTAATAAAAAAGAATCTATAATTAATGAATCTGATGCAGATAAAAGAGTAACTTTGCTTGAATTTATAAAAAGCATAGCTCCTAAAGGAGAAGAAACAGCTGAAGATAGAAAATTAAAGTTAAATGTTTATAAAAAAGCAGATGAAAACGGTAGAAAATATCATGTATACAATGTATATTTAAATGATAGAAATTATACATTAGATTTAGATAAATTCAATGGCAATGAAGGTAATATAAATCCACTTATAATTGATGCTCCAATAGGTGAAACTCCATATCTTAATATGACTAGTTTAAAGGATTACAAAGATGCTAATGGCAATCCTAATAATATATTGCAAATTTACACTAACCTAAAAGGTGAACATCCAAAACGTTGGAAATTACCGACAATAAATAATGATACAGCAAATCAAATAACTGAAATACAGTTGTTCGGTAATAATACTAAATTTAAAAAATGTATAAACTTAATAGAAGGCGATTTTGATTCATATGTAAAAAAAATACTATTCGATAGGGATTCATTTATACAAACAGAAAGAACGACTGAAAATAAAAGTAAACCAATAACTTGGGAATTTATTGATAGTAATAGTAATGTCAATCAAGGAGATAAACATTATGCATCAAATCCAACATATCACTTATATTTAATGAATTTGAAGAATGAAAATACAAACGAAAACATGACTGTAACAATTGATAATACGGAGAATAAAGGCAAGTTCAATTCATATATATATGCTGATGAAGTTTCAAACGATCAAACTTCACAGTCAGATAAAGCTACATCATTAGTAGTATCTGACAAGGCAACTTTAAGACTTTTAAGCAAAGCTAATAGTAATGATCCAAAGAACAAATTTGTATCTAGAAAGATAATTATAAGCCACGTAGATAGTAGTGCAACAGTAATTAAAGAGTTTAATAATCTATTTGATTCAATAGTACAATACTTGCCTACATGCAAATTTCTTCTTGCGACTGTTCAACTTGAGCTACAGATTCAAAACTATAACGCTAATGAACATCCTAATGTTGAATTTCATACAAGTATTCCTAGAAAGGAATTTAAGAATTTGATATCTTTCCCTAAAGGATATAATAGTAATACAGTTAATTTAGATTTAACAATAGTTACTGATACTGATACTATTAATAATCCTAAGAAACTGCAGTTTTATAATATGATGGAATATGTATATGATTCTAACTACGATGGAGAAACACCAACTTTAATATCTGAAGGTAAAACAGACCCATCACAAGAAGATATTGATGATTACAACAATCGATTTGTAGAGAAAAATAATCCTCATTTATTTATACCATTATATAGATACCATGAAGATAATACTAATTATTATATACTAACTAATTTTGAAGTATTCCCAGGATATAATAAAGAAGTATTAATTAATAACTTTCTCAATGCTACTACTCAGGATCATATAACATTGCAGAATATAATACCTAATCTTTATATAGGCTCAAAGAAAATACAATTCCCACAAGACTATAGAATTAAACTTGGTAATACTGGATCAATAGCCCCAATATTACAATATGTAGTATATCACGCTTCCGAATCTTAAAAGATATAGTATATAAAATTGATAAATAAAACAAATATATATAATGTATAACAAAGAATAATGATCAATAATACAGCTCCTATGTAACAGTAGGAGCGGTTTTGTTTAGGATTAGTGTCAGTATTGCAGAGACACAATAATTTGTACTGTTAGATAATATTTTTGTTAAAGACAATGTATATAAAAAAATTATTCATATTTTATGAAAAAATAATTATGTTACACTACGAAGTTTTGAATCTTTCTTTAAATGAAACAAATAGTGTCCTATGCATAGCAAAGTACTGTCTTTAGATAATATATTATTATTATTTGTTTTCATTAGTGCATTAATATTATCTATTCAAGATACTAACTATAAATATGTAAATATATTACCATTATTTATATTTTGTTTATCATGTTTGGGGTGGTATATAATCCATCCTCATTGCAATTTGATTTTATTTTGGGTTTTCTTAAGTATAGGACTTAGTACAAAGATATTCTTTAAAAAAGATTCCATTGGGCTTGCAGATTATTTTGTAATTTTATTTGTTTCTCCATTTTTATACAATATCAGTTTATCATTCGTCTTAATATTGATTGGAATTTTTGGTATAATTACATCAGTTTTTATCCGAAGTAAAAATATACCTTTTATTTTATCAATATTATTATCTGTGCTAATTGTTAATATATTTAGAATTTTATATTAATAGTAGTTGAATATAAAACTGCAATGAATAATTATGACAATTTGTTTTTTATACACTCAAATTACGTTACATTACATTTTTTTTTGAATTACTTGCTTTTTTCTATTGCATTACATTTCGAAGTATATTAACCTTATATTAATAGGAAGACTTAAATCAAGTTGTATTTATTAAGGAGATACTTAAATATGAGTACTATTCAGTTGAAACGTAATCATACCAGCAGTGCTGTGTTTGATAGTTCAAAACCAGAAAGTTTAATGGTTCAAGATTTCATGAAGCAAGTTGTTGAATTAACAGCTGCTTATATGAAAACTAACAAGGTGACAGTAGAAGAAGTTCCTGTATTATTAAAGAAATTTACTAACGCTCTAATGGATAATATTAAAGAAGTTGGAGAATCAGTTAATTCTAATCCAGGTCGCAGTCCAGCTGTTTCCATTGAAGATTCAGTTCATGATGATTATCTAGTATGTCTAGAAGATGGTAAGAAATTACAAATGCTCAAAAGACATCTCAAGACAGTATATAATATGACTGTTGATCAGTATAAAGAGCGTTGGGGATTATCAGCTGACTATCCAGTAGTTGCTCCTTCTTACGCAAAGCGTCGTAGTAGTATTGCTAAGACAACAGGATTAGGTAGCGGAAAAAAGAGATCTAAAGCTGCTTAATCCTTTTTTATAATGACAGATATACTTGTTTCCGAAATAATGAATAGATTAAACTCATTATTTCCAAGTGTGTCGTCTGAATTAAATAGTATAAATGATTATACTTTTCTTATAGCTGTTTTGTTATCAGCTCAAACTAAGGATAAAAGAGTAAATATAGTTACAAAAGAATTATTTAAAGTAGCTAGTACTCCTGTACAAATGTTGGAATTGGGATTAGATAAATTAAAAGAATATATAAAAACTATAGGTTTATATAATAATAAAGCAAATAATATTATTAATTTATCCAAAATATTAATTGAACAATATAATGCTGAGGTGCCACTAGACAGGGATCAATTAGAATTATTACCTGGAATAGGTAGAAAAAGTGCTAATGTTATTTTGAATAAGATTTGTAATGCACCATACATAGCAGTTGATACTCATGTTGCTAGAGTTTCTAAGCGATTAGAATTCACTAAAAATACCAAAGTAAATAAAATAGAGGAAGATTTATATAAAGTAATTCCTAGTGAATATCATACAATAGCTAGTAATTTATTAGTAATGCATGGAAGATATACTTGCACAGCTAAAAATCCAAAGTGTAGTAAGTGTATATTGAAAGATATTTGCAATTCACGGAATAAATACTTTTAATAATAATGTTAATATTAGTAGTATGTGCTAGAAGCGTCATGACTAACTGAGAAGAAACTCTATGATAATAGAATTATATTTATATAAATTGTAGTGCAATAATTATATTAAATTTACTGATGAAGAATTATATTAAGTTTAGTATATTTCGAGCGGAACACACAATCATTAATATTAATTCATTAAATGATCGGTATAATAATTCACTTTATATAATGAATATTATTTTTAATAAAACAAAGCAACCAAGACATAATTATTATTACTGTCAAGAAAGAGGTAATGCTCTTCTATTTGTTTACAATTTGCATCTGTAATTAATTGCAGTCCATTTAGATAATATCAATTAATATTGTACAATAATTTATAATTAATTGATTGATTCTAACAATTATTTACTTAAAATGGAGGATGTATTTAACAAATGCGCGAAATGTGTTAATATAATATATTATAAAACAGAAATTTCATTTTAAAATAATATTATACAAAGTACAACATATTATAAAAGATATATACTATATGAAAAAAAACAGCTTTAGTGAAATGAAAACCAATATTCTTAGACAAACAGAAAAGAACATTCAAACACTTCTTAATATTACAATTGCCAAAAAAATAACTTCTTGAATATATGACGTATATTTCTTAATATTTAGACACACTTATTAAATAATTAAACACTATAGTAAATCTCATTGTAACAATATATCACATATAACTAAATCTGTGTCTAATCTTTTAATTGTTTTTAATTAATAAAAATTACTTACAATATATTAAGATATATGCAGATATATTGCAAGAGCCGCTCCGTTAGATTTTTATGTAATCGTAACAAAATAATTAAATGGTTGATAGAAAAATATAATTTGTTTACTATTTTTTTACTATACCCGTTATAACATCTATTCGAACTAATTAATTTATTAATCTTAGTATTTTACTTAAAATGGTTTTTGTAAATTCAAGTATTCTACATTTAATAAATCTTAACTACAAAATAAATAATAGTATATTACCCCCCCTACGAAAATAATTCTCAAGTAATTTTAAATATAAAAACTCTAAAACTTCAATTATTATCAATAAACATTTTTAATATTACAAATAATATTTGTATATTCTTTTGTAAAGTTTTAATTTACTGTATTAAAAAATTATTTTTATTTTATTTAATGAAAGGTATCAGCAAATTATTTACATGTTTATGTGCAACCTTACAATTTAATAATAATTTGTATTGGCTGACAAATATTAGTAGTTTTATATTAAGTAAAAAACAATATCTAAACAGTAATGGAGAAAGAGTAAAATGGAAAAGATAATATATAAATCTGAACGAGAAGGACAAATAGCATTTTTTGAAAACTATGGTATTCCTTATCAAGATAATAATGTACTTATTGATAATACTGATGGTGTATATAATGGAAACTTATTCGAATTTAAACTCACTATTTCAAATCCATCTGCAGTATTATTTCAAGCAATTAAGTATTTATCTAAAATGAGAATCAAAGGAGAATCTGTTCCAGCTAATATTTTATTAATCGATCTAAATAATACAACAATATATTTGTATAAATCTCAAGATTACTTTAATGATATACATAAAGTTTACATCGGTGCAGCTTCTAAGAATAATAAGGGTTTTATTCCTAGTAGTATTACTGAAGAACCTGCAATATTTAATTATTCAAAAGATTTGCATGCTTCAGCAATAAAGAAAATTCTCAAAGGACAAAAACCTGAACAAGAGATGTATATGCCGATAGACATTGATGAGAATTGTATTATTGGTTGGGCAAAAAGGTATTACACAGAAAAACCAAATGCTAGTAAGGGGGATTTTCTAGGAGATAATAATGGAACACAAATACAAATCACTGGAGAAATTAGAGAACCCAAACATTTCAAAAATTATATTCGTCCATATACACAGAAGACAAATGAGAAATTTAAATATCTTATGGACTGTCTTAATGATAGATTATCTAAAAAAGATTTGGGAGCATTTTATACTCCCATGCCTTATGCTAAAAAGGCAGCTGAACTTGTTTTAAGGGCTGTTAATAATATTCCAAATGGTAATGATGGAACGCCAAATGATTATATTATTCTTGACAGATGCGCAGGAACTGGAAATCTTGAAGAGGCATTAATAGGGCTAAAGGATAAAAATGGTGATGATTTAATATCACATTGTATTGTATCAACTTATGAATATTATGAGTATAAAGTATTAAGTGAAAGAATAGGAGATTTAGTTAGAGATATTATTCCTCCAACTGAACAGCATGTTGAGTATGGAAATGGCATAGTGCTAAACGCTGATGCATTAAGTAAAGAATTCCTAGAAAATAAGATAATCAAACAGTATATAGATGATCCAAACTGTACTGTAATATTATTTGAAAATCCACCTTTTCGAGATATGACTGTTGATAATTCAAAAAATGTTAAAAGAAAAGGAAATTGTTATATTGCTCAGGAATTCAAAAAGGCAGAAAATAGAACAAATAACATAAACGGAACAGCAGGTAACGATTTAGCTAATTTATTTATATGGTCTGGTTGGCAATATTATTTAAGAAAAAAATATGATAGTTATGTTTTATTCAGTCCAGTAAAATATTTTAAATGGTGTAATCTATCAAATAAAAAATTTATTGATGGATTTTTATGCAACAGACAACATTTTCATGCTACTCCATCTGCTGTATCTTGTATTTTATGGCAAAATGAAGATGATAATTATACAGAAATACAACTGAATTGTTTTGACATTATTGATAATAAAATTGATGACCTGAAAGTAAATTGTATAATAAAAAAATGTTATTCGCTTTTTAGTCAATCTCTATATGATAAAAGAAGTTTTGACACAGATAGCGAAGATGGTATTTGTTGTGATTTCAGTGGAGAAGAGAGACGAGATACGACTGGTATAAGAGTAAAAAAAATATATAATGAAAATATTATAGGATATATAAGAGCATCTTCTTTTAATTGTACTCCACTCTCTCGTCACTTACTAAGATGTGCTGAATATGATGGAAATGGCTTTTTTTTACGTTCTGACAATTTTTTGGAGAAATTACCATTGTGGGTTGCTAAATATATACCATTGGACAATTGGTATGAAAAGGATGTTTATGCTACCACTGCAGATGGAGGCAATGCGTATACTAAGGATAGTGATTTTTTAAAATGCTGTTTTATATATACTTGTCTTTCTAATCAAAATAAATGTTTGTCTTTTGAAGGTTCTAATAATAGATTTTATCGTAATGAACTATGTTTTGATACTAATACATTAGCTTCTAATACTTTAAAACAAATGCAGTTGACCAGTGATGACGAGGAGTTAATTGCTCTTTGGACCACAATTCTAAAAGAAGCCAAAGACACAAAAGAGTACAATCCAAAATGTACTTATGGAGTATATCAAATTACTAAAGAGCTCAATACTAAGTATATACAAACTGATGTGACAACAAATAATAAAAATAGCAAGTATAGTTATAATTATCCAGAACTTAATGGATCATTACAAACATTACGTTGTAAATTAAAAGATTATTATAAAAAACATATTACTGAGAAGATGTTTCAATACGAATTATTAAAATAACAAACATTTACTATATACACAATATATATTGTATACTCAAATAAATTAACTATATAATTATAAAACTAGATAAAATTAAATTGGAACAATATAATTTTGTTAAAACCAGGTAGAAGCCATATGCTATAATATATTGTTTTAGAATACAATTATATATATATTTTATATATTAATATATAATTTATCCATTTCAAATTATTTATTATCTTACTATATATAATTATGGTGTAGTAAAAGTTATTTACTAACGATGGGCTTATATTTTTCTCATCATAAAAAATTATCTATGCTACACTGAAATTAATAAAATATTTACTATATTGAAAAAATGGTACAAGTCACTAAGTTGAATAATGGATTAATTGTAATATCTGACAGTATAGATAGTGTTGAAACTATATCTTTAGGAATATTCGTAAATGTAGGTTCTGTAAATGAAGAATATAACCAAAAGGGATTATCTCATTTTCTAGAACATATGGTGTTCAAAGGAACTACTAATAGAAGTGCCTTACAAATTTCTAATGAAATTGAATCAGTGGGAGGTATTATTAATGCTTTTACTGGCCAGGAAATGACTGGATTTCATGTGAAAATATTAAAAGAACATTTATCTTTAGCCATTGATATTATTAGTGATATGTTGCAGAATCCTACTTTTGACCCAGTAGAGTTCGATAGAGAAAGAAAAGTTGTCATTCAAGAAATTAAGATGGTTAATGATTCACCTGATGATTATATTTCAGATTTATTTCAATCTACTTGTTTTACTAATGAACAATTAGGGTCCCCAATCTTAGGATTCGAAGAAGGAATATTATCTTATACTCCTGATGACATGAGACATTATATGGATGCTAATTATTCAATAGATAAAATGGTATTAGTCGCTAGTGGTAATGTCAATCATAATGAATTGTTAGAATTAGCTAATAAATTTGTAGTAAAATTAAAACAATTTCAAACCAAATCAGTAGAAAAACAAAATTATACTGGTGGTTATACTTATAAAGAAAAAGATTTAGAACAAACTCATTTAATGGTTGGATATGAGGGTTATTCACATACTAGTATTAATAAGTATAAATTGAAACTATTATCTGTAATATTAGGTGCTGGAACTTCTTCTAGATTATTTCAAGAGGTAAGAGAAAAAAGAGGATTAGTATATACTATTTATTCAACTACATCTTCATTTAGAGATACTGGAACTTTTAGTGTTTATGCTGCTTGTGAACCTTCTAAAACTGAAGAAGTTATAAAAATAGTAAAAAATGAAATAGTAAATATTCAAAATGATTTAAGTATTGATGAATTAAATAAATCTAAAATGCAACTAAAAGCATCTATATTAATGGGATTAGAAAATAGTTCTAATAGAATGGAAAGAATAGCTTCACAATATTTACTGGAAGGAAAATTAACTGATATAAATGAAACTATAAATAATATAAATTGTTTGAATATTGGTGATATAAAAGACACGGCACATATTATTTTAAATAATAATAAGTATACTTTAACAGTTCTAGGTAAATCAAGTAATAACAACTTATATGAGATATAGTATATGCTAGTAAAATATATATCATTAGTATTATTTATATCAATATTACTAAGCGGTTGTTCACACAAGACTCATACAGGTGGTACTAATGTATCATCTAAACCTTACTACTGTAGAGGGAAATGGTACTATCCTCAGAATTATTATGAATATGATGAAACGGGATTAGCTTCTTGGTATGGTGCTGAGTGCCATGGTAATAAAAAAGCTACTGGTGAAGTGTTTAATAAAAATGATATGACAGCAGCTCATAGGACTTTACCATTGCCTACAGTTGTCAATGTAACTAGTTTAAAAACTGGAAAGTCAATAAGAGTAGTGGTAGATGATAGAGGACCTTATGTATATAAAGGCAGAATTATAGATTTATCCTATGGAGCCGCGAAGAAATTAGGTATTAGTAAATTAAAACCCCATAAAGTAAGAGTACAATCGTTACCTAAAGATAGTTTAAAATTGTCTAATTATATTAAAAAACATTGTAAAAGAAGAAAAGATCCACATGGTAGAAGTTGGAGTGAACTGTATTTCCAAGAAATAGCAAAAACCCAGCCTAGGAAATTTAAAAAGTAAAATATTTATATTACATATTATATATATAATATAACATATTTGTGTCTTTTAAGAATTTGATTCTATTAAATATTTAATTTTATTTTATTAAAAAATAATGCACTATTGATCTTTGATTGTACAAGCATAATATATCGCTGTTTTAGTTTAGATTATAAATGATATTTAAAATTAAAATAAAATTGGGACTAGTATGTATAATCTTCAGTAGTGAAATGGTTAATACATGCAATGCTTTAGATAATATTATTATTACCACAAACAGTACAGTAAAAAATAGTCATTAACTATCAATAACAAATGTGAACAGTGTATTAGGATTTTTTTGGAAGATGGACTGCAATTGTAATAATATATTTTTATATAGTAACAGGAAGCAATACTTATTAGTAGTTCAGCGGTTTAAAGAGATTGATTTGCAATGTGTAAAACTTTCAGGAAGTATTGTTTTATATAATCAGCAATAATATAAAAAAACACTAAACAATATTATGTGTATTTACAATATATACTTAGACTATAAAAAAACAGTTCAATCACATCAAGATTATCAGCAATATTCTTGGTCGGGAAGAGAGGATTCGAACCTCCGACCCTTTGTACCCTAAACAAATACGCTAGCCAGACTGCGCCACTTCCCGATTCATATTTATTTTAACATAATGTACAATCAACCACAATATAAAATTCTATAAACAATACTAATGTACAAAAATAGTACTTTATTAAATATTATTTATGTAGTATTTTGTTTATCCTTTTCATTATTGATTTAAACTCTATATCTTTTTCGTCAATATCTTGATTGAAAAATGGATCCAATATTATTTTTTGAGGATTTTGTAAATATTTATTCCAAAATATTCTAGCTTGTGCTGGAGGTAATTGAGTTACTATTTTAGCTATGGCCAAAGACACTTGAAAATGCATATAATCAGGGCACCCTTTCCATATAGTACTACCTCCCCACTGCGTAAATCCATTCTTATAGAATATTTGAGCTTCTTTTTCTGTTATCATGCCAGGTCTTATTATATTCCTTTTTAAGTAATAATCTTTGTTATGAATTTCATCTTGCATGTCTTCAATACTAGGTATAATTGTTTTAGTCCAGATATTAATGTATGGGTTTTGTTTGGAATTAACATCTATAGCTGAAGCATAGGCATGTAAAGACCTTGTCTTACCATTTCTTATATTTCTTGGTGCATAACATCCAACATTATTTAATTTAAAATTATTTTTCTTTAATTCCTTAAATATATTAATAATACTATTAGCATATATATCAAATGTTACAATTTCTTTAACTTTTGAATTTTCTTCTTGTTGTCTCTGTTTTGTCTTGAATTTTTCAATATCAAATGGGACAATTTTATAGTTGTTATCCAATTGTATTTCTACTAATCTAGATTCGTCTATTGCTACTTTACGGGTACAAGAACAAATTAGGCAAACTGTTATTATTAAACCAATAACCCTAATTTTTTTAGACATTTTGTTATTACTTAGCATTTTATACATATATACATAAATTATACAACATTATAATAAGTAATATATTTTGAAAAATACCTTTTTGTATCCCCATAATATTTATTTTGTTATGTTATTTTAACATCATGTATATATTACATATATCAATACCAATGATTATATATAAAAATTTTGTATATTTTGTGTGTTGATTTTAAATAATATATTACTAGTGAATAAATAATATTAGTTATTTACTATATTAATTTTATTGAGTATATATACAAAATTTTCTGTTCAAAAAAATTATTTGTATACTATTTAATACTTAATTAAAACATCTTATAATAGATTTTTAATTATTTAACAAACTATATAGCAGTATGTCCCATTATTTTTGTATTATATTTGTTACACTTTGTGTTAATTTATTAGTAAGAGATTCAGTATAGATAATTATTATTACAATGGGCATATTTGACAATATCCTAAGTATAGTAGTATTATTAATCTGAATAGGTAGTGTTTTAAACTAGGAAAAAGGATGCCTACAGTCAATCAATTGACACGACAGCCAAGAAAAAAGGTAGTTTACAGAAGTAAAACTCCTGCAATGGAACATTGTCCTCAAAAAAGAGGTGTATGTTCGCGTGTCTATACAGCGACTCCAAAAAAACCTAACTCAGCTTTACGTAAAGTAGCTCGTGTGAGGTTAAATAATGGTTATGAGGTTACAGGATACATTCCAGGTATTGGACACAACTTGCAAGAGCACTCAGTAGTGCTTATTCGCGGAGGACGTGTTAAAGATTTACCTGGTGTCCGTTATCATATAATCAGAGGTACATTAGATACTCAAGGAGTTAAAGATAGAAAACAAGCTCGTTCTAGATATGGTGCTAAAAAGCCTCAAGTGAAAGAGAAATCAGGTACTCCAAGCGCTAAGAGTAAGAAAAAGTAGAGAATTCTAGATATTGTGCTAGTATTTTTAGGAAAGGTAAATATAATATATGGCAAGGCGTAGATCAGCTCAAACAAGAGAAATAGAAAAAGATCCAAAATATGAAGATCTTATTGTAGCCAAATTCATGAATTGTTTAATGTACGATGGTAAAAAAACTACAGCAGAAAAAATAGTCTATTCTGCTTTTGATCAAGTTCAAAGCAAAATTGATAGATCGTGTTTGGAACTATTTTTCGAAGCTTTAGATAATATAAAACCAAGATTGGAAGTTAGATCAAGACGTGTTGGTGGTGCCACTTATCAAGTACCTACTGAGGTAGCTCCCAATAGATCTCAAGCATTAGCAATAAGATGGCTAATAAACGCAGCTCGTGCAAGAACAGAAAAAAGTATGGAAGACAAATTAGCAGCTGAAATACTTGATGCAGTGGCAGGAAAAGGTAATGCTGTTAAAAAACGTGATGATACTCATAAGATGGCAGAAGCCAATAAGGCATTTGCTCATTACAGTTGGTAATGGGGTGACTTATGGCTGATAGTAATGGAATAATACCAGTAGAACATTATAGAAACATAGGAATAATGGCTCATATAGATGCAGGTAAAACTACAACTACTGAGCGTATATTGTTTTATACTGGTAAATCTTATAAGATTGGTGAAGTCCATGAAGGTGCTGCAACTATGGATTGGATGGAACAAGAGCAGGAGAGAGGTATTACTATAACTTCAGCAGCCACTACTTGTTTTTGGAAAGATCATAGAATTAACATTATTGATACTCCTGGACACGTGGATTTCACTGTTGAAGTGGAAAGATGTTTAAGAGTATTGGATGGAGCAGTTACAGTATTCGATGGAGTAGCTGGAGTAGAACCTCAATCTGAAACTGTTTGGAGACAGGCTGATAAGTATAACGTTCCCAGAATCTGTTTTGTAAATAAGATGGATAGGATGGGAGCCAGTTTCTTCCGTTGTGTTGATATGATAGTGGATAGATTAGGAGCAACACCAGTACCAATTGAATTACCAATAGGAGTTGAAGCCGATTTCAAAGGTGTGGTAGATCTCATAGAAATGAAAGCTTATGTTTGGCACACTGAAGATATGGGGGCTCATTATGATATCGTTGAAATTCCTGAGGATATGAAATCTCAAGCTGAAGCATATCATAAGAAACTAGTAGAAATAGTTGTTGAAGCTGATGATGCAGTAATGGAGAAATATTTGGAAGGTAATGAACCATCAGCCGATGAACTTAGAAAATGTATTAGAAAAGGAACCATAGGATATAAATTCGTACCAGTACTGTGTGGAACAGCATTTAAAAACAAAGGTATTCAACCTTTATTAGATGCTGTTGTTTATTATCTACCATCTCCTGCTGATTTGGGAGAAGTAAAATGTTCCAAGCCCAATGGTGATGAAGCTACTAGAAAGTTAGTAAAAGAAGCTCCTTTGTCTGGATTAGCTTTTAAAATCATGACTGATCCATTCGTTGGTAACTTAACATTTTTCAGACTATATTCAGGAAAGCTTGAATCTGGATCAACTGTGTTGAATTCAGTGAAAGACAAGCCTGAGCGTATTGGAAGAATGTTGCTAATGCATGCTAATAAAAGAGAAGAAATAAAGGAAGCCAACGCTGGTGATATAGTGGCTATTGTAGGATTAAAGAATACTACTACTGGTGATACACTTTGTGATCCTAATAATCCTGTGATACTTGAAAAGATGGATTTCCCAGAACCTGTTATAGAAATAGCAATAGAACCTAATACTAAGGCGGATCAAGAAAAAATGGGATTAGCTTTATCTAGATTAGCTACTGAAGATCCTTCATTTAAAGTTGCATCTAATGTTGAGACTGGACAGACCATTATAAAAGGTATGGGAGAACTCCATCTTGAAATAATGGTTGATAGATTAAAGAGAGAATATAAAGTCGGTGCAAAAGTGGGTGCTCCTCAAGTTGCGTATAGAGAAACTATTACAAAGCAAAATGAAATAGATTACACTCACAAGAAACAAACAGGTGGTGCTGGACAATTTGCTAGAGTTAAAATTATCTTTGAACCATTACAGCCAGGAGAAGGATTTGTATTTGAAAATAAAATAGTTGGAGGAGCAATTCCTAAGGAATATATACCAGGTGTAATTAAGGGATTAGAAGCAGCAAAGGAAAATGGTGTAATAGCTGGTTTTCCAATGATAGATTTTAAAGCTATTTTAATTGATGGTGCATTCCACCCAGTAGATTCAAGCGTATTAGCTTTCGAAATAGCTGGAAGAGCTGCCTTTAGAGAAGGTATAATTAAATGTTCTCCAAGATTACTAGAACCCATTATGAAAGTAGATGTAGTAACTCCTGAAGATTATATGGGAGATATTATTGGAGATTTAAATAGCAGAAGAGGACAGATATCTAGAATGGATCAGAGAGGGAATGCTAAAGAAATTTCTGCTATGGTTCCATTAGCTAATATGTTTGGATATGTTAATTCCTTGAGGTCTATGAGTCAAGGTAGGGCTCAATTTACTATGGTGTTTGATCACTATGATCAAGTTCCACAGCAGATTGCAGATGAAATTAAGAAGAAAATATCATAAAATGGTATATGATTGTTATTGTATTTTTTTTATGGAGTAAAAAATGCCAGAGAAAGAGAAGTTTATAAGAAATAAACCACATTGTAATATAGGTACTATTGGTCACGTTGACCACGGTAAGACAACATTAACTGCAGCTATAACTACAGTATTATCTAAAAAAGGTAAAGCTCAAGCTAAGGGGTATGACCAAATAGATGCTGCACCTGAAGAGAAAGCAAGAGGTATAACTATTAATACAGCTCACGTTGAATATGAAACTGACAAGAGACACTATGCTCATGTGGACTGCCCTGGACACGCTGACTATGTAAAGAATATGATTACTGGTGCAGCTCAAATGGATGGAGCAATATTAGTTGTTGCTGCTACTGATGGTGCTATGCCTCAAACTAGAGAGCACATATTATTGGCTAGACAAGTTGGTATTCAGAAGATAGTTGTTTATCTAAATAAGTGTGATTTAGTTGACGATGCTGAAATGATAGACTTAGTTGAAGAGGAAGTAAGAGACTTATTATCATCTTATGGTTTCGATGGAGCTAATACTCCAATAATTAGAGGATCAGCATTAGTTGCTTTAGAGAATCCTGAAGATAATTCTAATGAATTAGGAGCTCCTTCCATTGATAAATTAATGGATGCTGTAGATACTTATATTCCAGATCCAGTAAGAGAAACTGATAAGCCTTTTGCTTTGGCTATTGAAGATGTATTTACAATTACCGGACGTGGAACAGTTGTTACTGGTCGTATAGAGCGTGGTATTGTTCACTTGAACGATGAAGTAGAAATTGTTGGATTAAGAGAAACTAAGAAGACAACAGTTACTGGTATTGAAATGTTCAGAAAACTTCTTGACCAAGGAGAAGCTGGAGATAACGTAGGAGTATTGTTGAGAGGTATTGATAGAACTGAAGTTGAAAGAGGACAAGTTCTTGCAAAACCAGGAACAGTTACTCCTCATACTAAATTCAAAGCTCAAGTATATGTATTAACAAAAGAAGAAGGTGGACGTCATACAACTTTCGGACAACATTACAGACCTCAATTTTATTTCAGAACTACTGATGTTACTGGATCTATTTCACTACCAGCAGGAGTTGAAATGGTAATGCCAGGAGATAACGTTGATGGTATGGAAATAGAACTCATTAGTCCAGTGGCTATGGAAAAAGGATTGAAATTCGCTATTCGTGAGGGTGGTAGAACAATCGGAGCTGGTGTAGTTACTGAAATAGTTGCTTAAACTTTTGTGGAAGAGGAATTATATTTATGAGTAGTACAATCAATAGTGGTACGAATATTCGTATAAGACTAAGAGCTTATGATCATAAGTTGTTGGACCAGTCAGTGAAAGAAATAGTAAAAACGGCAGAGAGAACAGGATCTACAGTGAGAGGTCCTATTCCTCTTCCAACGCATATTGAACGATTCACAGTTAATCGTTCTCCTCATGTGGATAAGAAATCTAGAGAACAGTTTGAAATTAGAACTCACGCTAGATTGATCGATATTAAAGATTGCTTGCCACAGACAGTAGATGCATTAATGAAACTTGATCTTGCTGCTGGTGTGGATGTAGAAGTAAAAGTTTAAAATTTATTGAGGGAAATAATTTATGAGAGTAGGGTTAATAGCCGAAAAAGTCGGCATGACTCAGTATTTTGACGACAATGGTGTACTAAAAGCTATTACTATTTTAAAAGTTGAGCCTTGTACAGTTGTTGCTCTTAGAAATAAGAATCATGATGGAGTTGAGTCCGTCCAATTAGGCACTAGAATTGAAGAAAATGGAAAACACATTAATAAAGCTCAGCTTGGGTTTTTTAAAAAACATAATTTAAGTAGTTTCCGTATATTAAAAGATTTTAGAGTTGATGATTCTTCAGCGTACAAAGTTGGAGATGTTATAACAGTCGAACACTTTAAACCAGGTGATTTAATAGATGTTACTGGTATAACTAAAGGTAAAGGTTTTGCTGGTGGTATGAAACGTTATGGTTTTGGTGGTTTAAGAGCCACTCACGGTGTTTCAGTATCTCATAGGTCTCATGGATCTACTGGTAATAGAACTGAGCCTGGTCGTGTATTCAAAGGTAAAAGAATGGCAGGACACATGGGGAACACTAAAGTAACTGTTTTAAATCTACATGTTAATTGGATCTCTCCAGAGAAGGGACTAATTTTTGTACGTGGTGCAGTTCCAGGTGGTAAAAATGGAATTGTTTATATTAGAGATGCCATTAGGCAAGAGAATAAAAAAGTAGGTTAACAATGAAGTTTGAAGTATTGGATAGTAAAAATAATGTATCAGGAGAAATTGAATGTTCTGATGCAGTCTTTAATGTCGATATTAGGCCTGATATAGTCTCTAGAGTTGTATTATGGCAACTTGCAAAAAGACGTAGTGGAAACCATAGTGTTAAAGGAAAATCTGATGTACATGGCACTACTCGTAAGTTTGTAAGACAAAAAGGATCTGGTGGTGCAAGACATGGTTCTAAAAAAGCTGCTCAATTTAGAGGTGGTGGAATAGTTTTTGGACCTGTAGTACGAGATCATAGTTATGACCTACCAAAAAAGATTCGTAAGTTGGGATTAAAAGTAGCTTTATCAGATAAAGCTAAAAATGGAAGTTTGGTAGTAGTTGATTCACTAAATCAAGATAGTTGTAAAACTAAAGATTTTTTGAAACGTTTTGGGAACTTTAACTCAGCATTATTTATAGATGTTGATAAAAATGAAAATTTCTGTAGAGCTTTATCTAACGTTGAGAAATGTGATTTTCTTCCACAGATTGGTGCTAATGTCTATGATATTGTACGGAAGGAAAAACTAGTAATATCAACTGGGGCTATAAAAATGTTAGAAAGTAGGTTATCATGACAACTTTAGTAAAAGGTAAGGATTTTGATATTATTAGATATCCTGTAAATACAGAGGAATCCAATAGAATATTAGAAAAACAAAATGCATATACATTCGTTGTTAGTAAAAAAGCATCTAAACCTGAAATAAAAAATGCATTTGAAAGAGTTTTCGGAGTTAAAGTTTTGTCTGTTAATACAATGATTCGTAAAGGTAAAAGAAAATCCTTCAGAGGAAAAATTGGTAAAAGAACAGATGAAAAAAGAGCTATAGTTAGATTGGCTCCTGATTCGAAAATAGATTTAGGTATGGGAGTGTAAAAGTATATGGCATTAAAGAGATACAAGGCAACTACCTCATCCCAAAGACAACTTGTCAATATAGATAGATCATCTTTGTGGAAAGGAAAACCTTTAAGAAAATTAACTAAAATCAAAGTAAATAGAGCCGGTAGAAATGCTCATGGTCACATAACTGTATGGAACAGAGGTGGAGGTCATAAGCAACGTTATAGATTTATAGATTTCAAAAGGGATAAAAAGGATATAGAAGCTACTGTTGAAAGACTTGAATACGATCCAAATAGAAGTGCTTTTATAGCTTTAGTGAAATATGCAGATGATGAATATAAATATATAATAGCTCCTGATGGTCTTAAAGTAGGAGATAAAATAATATCTTCTGATAAGACAGAGGCTAAAGTTGGTAATGCCATGCAATTGAGAAATATACCGGTTGGTTCTTTTATACATAATATTGAATTAGCTAAAGGTAGAGGTGCTCAGATGGCTCGTTCTGCTGGTGCTTCAGTTCAATTGGTTGGTAGGGATGGAGAGAATATTATTCTAAGATTACCATCTGGTGAACAACGATTAGTAAATGGATTATGTATGGCAACTATAGGTGTTGTTTCTAATGCAGAACATCAAAAAAGAAAGTACGGTAAAGCTGGTAGAAGTCGTTGGTTGGGTAAAAGACCATGTGTTCGTGGTGTTGCTATGAACCCAATTGACCACCCACATGGAGGTGGAGAAGGTAAAACTTCTGGAGGTAGACATCCAGTTACGCCTTGGGGATTATCTACAAAAGGAAAAAAGACCCGTAGGAATAAGCGTACTGATAAATATATTATTTCAAGAAGAAAGTAGAGGTAGATAAATGCCAAGATCTGTATGGAAAGGACCTTTTTTCGACCGTTACTTATTAAAAAAAGCTGATAAAGTCAGAGCTTCTGGTAGGACATCCGAGATTATTAAGATATGGTCTAGGAGATCAACTATTATCCCTGAGTTTGTTGGATTGACTTTCGGAGTACATAATGGAAGAAAATTTATACCAGTATCGGTATCTGAAAATATGGTAGGACATAAGTTTGGAGAATTTGCACCAACTAGAACGTATTATGGACACGGTGCAGATAAGAAAGCGAAGAAATAGTTATGATGTTACAAGATAATGAAACTAGAGCAGTATTAAGACGTATGCGTGTTAGTCCTCAGAAATTGAATCTAGTGGCAGCTATGATTCGAGGATTGCATGCTAAACGTGCAATGGATGTATTATTATTCTCTAAAAAAAGAATAGCCATAGATGTTAGAAAAACATTGCAGTCAGCTATTGCTAATGCTCAGAATAATAAGGGATTAGATCCTGATAGTCTTTATGTTAAAGAATCATTCGTTGGAAGTAGCATAAAGCTGCGTCGTTTTCGTCCTAGAGGACGTGGACGTAGTGGTTCCATTGTTAAGCCATTTAGTCATTTAACTATTGTAGTTGAAGAAAGAAAGGTGTAGTATGGGACAGAAAGTAAATCCAATTGGATTAAGATTAGGAATTTTAAGAACTTGGAATTCTGTTTGGTTTGAAAATGGCAAGTATTCTGAATTTTTACATTCTGATTTAAAAGTCAGAAATTATATTGAAGATAGATATGCAACTGCTGGAATTTCCAATGTAGTTATTAAAAGATCAGCAAATAAAGTTAACGTTGAAATTTACACAGCATTACCAGGAGTATTAATTGGTAAAGGTGGAGCAGAATTAAATATTCTTAAAGAAAAATTGACTAAAATACTTGGTAAGTCAGCTGAGTTAAGTATTAATATACTTCACGTAAAGAAGCCAGAAATAGATGCTACGGTAGTTGCTAATAATATTGCTAGAAGTATTGAAAAACGTGTTTCATATAAAAGAGTTATGAAGCAAGCAATGCAGGCTGCTTTGAAGTTCGGAGCTTTAGGGATTCGTATTAATATATCTGGAAGAATAGGTGGAGCTGAAATAGCTAGAATGGAATGGTATAGAGAAGGTAGAGTGCCTTTGCATACTTTAAGACATGATGTTGATTATGCATTAGGGAAAGCAAAAACTACTTATGGTGTTTGTGGAATTAAAGTATGGATATACAGAGGTAACAATATCGAAGAAACACCATCCAAAGACAGGAAAGTATAAGAGGTATTGGAAATGTTATATCCAAGTAAAACGAAATTTAGGAAGGCTTTTAAAGGAAGAATAAAAGGAATAACAACTACTGGAGCTAGTATTAGTTTTGGTAGTTATGGTTTAAAAGCTTTAGAACCAGCAAGAATTACTGACAGACAAATTGAAGCTGCTAGAAAAACAATTTCTAGGTGTATGAAAAGGGCTGGCCGTATATGGATTAGGATATTTCCTGATGTTCCTGTATCTAAAAAACCAGCTGAAGTACGTATGGGAAGTGGAAAAGGATCTCCTGAGTATTGGGTTTGTAGAGTAAATCCAGGTAGGGTTTTATTTGAAATAGATGGAGTTTCAGAGAATTTAGCTATGACAGCTTTTGAAAATGCAGCTGCTAAATTACCTATTAAGACAAAATTTGTAAAACGTATAGTATAAGGATAATGTAATGAGTAGTAGAAAATTTAATGAATTAGTAAAAGATAAAAGTAAGGAAGATCTCCTTAAGCTTTATACTGATTTAAAAAGAGAATGCATGAACTTAAGAATTGCAATAAGTTCTCCGGGTGAGGGTTTTAATCCTTCATCTATAAAAAAATGTAAAAAGAACGTAGCGAGAGTAAAAACTCGTTTACGTCAATTAAAAGATTGTAAATAGGAGGATATAAAATATGCCTCGTAGAGTATTGCAGGGTATAGTTGTTAGTGATAAATGTAATAAGACTGTTATTGTTAGAGTAGAGAAGCGTGTTATGCATCCTTTATATAAAAAGTATATAAAGGTACGTAAAAAATACGCTGCTCACGATGAAACTAATGCATATAAAGAAGGTGATTCAGTTCGTATTATTGAAAATAGACCTATTTCTAAAACAAAAAAGTGGGTTGTTGAACCTAAATCTAATGGGGAGAAAGCTATATGATACAGTCTGAATCTCGCATGAATGTAGCTGACAACTCAGGTGCCAAAGAAGTTCTTTGCATAAAAGTTTTGGGTGGTTCTAAAAGAAGATATGCAAGAATTGGAGATGTTGTTGTAGTTACTGTAAAAGATGCTATTCCTAATGGAAAAGTTAAAAAAGGAGAAGTTCAAAAAGCAGTAGTAGTTAGAACTAAGGCTCCTTTAAGACGTTCAGATGGAATGCAAATAGCATTTGATAGTAATGCTGTTGTCTTAATTGATAAGCAAGGTGTACCTTTGGGAACACGTATATTCGGTCCTGTAACTAGGGAGCTTAAGGCCAAGGGATATACTAAGATTACTTCACTAGCGCCGGAGGTACTATGATGAAAAATCCAAGATTTAAAATAAGAAGAGGAGATACAGTACAAGTAATTACTGGTAGCTCTAAAGGTCAACGTGGACTAGTAAAAAAAGTGTTAATTAAAGAATCTAAAGTAATAGTTGAAGGTGTTAATGTTGTTACAAGACATATCAGACCGGATTATAGATATCCTCAAGGTAGTGTGACTAAAGAGATGCCTATACATATATCTAATGTTTCATTAGTCGATCCCGAAATTAACAAGCCTGCTAAAGTAGGTTTTAAGAAGGATGAGAATGGAAATAAAATTAGATTCTTTAAAAAGACTGGTTTAAGTGTTCCACAGGTAAGTAAGGATTAGTTATGAGTTATACAAAAGATAAATATTTTTCTGAAATAAGATCTTCTTTAAAGCAAGAATTAGGAATGCATAATGATTTTATGATTCCTGGATTAACTAAGATAGTTTTGAATTGTACTTCATCTGAGGCTTCTCATGATAAAAAAGTATTGCAATGTATGTTCGATGACATTATGGCAATAGCAGGACAAAAACCAGTTATAACTAAATCTAAGAAATCAATAGCTGGATTTAAACTTAGAGAAGGTGCAGACATAGGTGTAAAAGTTACTCTCCGTGGTGATAGAATGTATGAATTTGTAGATAGACTAATATACATGGCATTACCAAGAGTAAGAGATTTCGGTGGACTATCGTCTAAAGGATTCGATGGTAGAGGTAATTTTTCAATGGGTATAAAGGAACAAATAGTATTCTTTGAAATAAATTACGATAAAATAGATAGAATTAGAGGTTTCGATATTAATGTTTGTACTACAGCTAATGATAATAAGTCAGCATTAGCTTTATTGAAAGCATTAGGCTTCCCATTTAAGAGTTAATTATAAAGAGGAGATATGGCAAAAAAAAGCTCTATTGAAAATGATAAAAAGAGACGTCGTCTAGTACAAAGGAGAAAGGCTACTAGAGATAGATTGAAATCTATTTTTATGAACAAATCATTACCAGAAGATGAACGGAGACAAGCTATGTTTAAACTTGCTGAAATGCCTAGGAATTCATCTAGTGTAAGAATAAGAAACAGATGTGCATTAACTGGAAGATCTCGAGGATATTATAGAAAATTTGGTTTGTCAAGAATAACTCTAAGGGACTTAGCTTCTAAAGGTATGTTGCCTGGAGTGACTAAAGCCAGTTGGTAAGAAGGTGAGATTATGAGTGATATAATTAGTGATTTAATAACGAGAATAAGGAATGCACAAATGGTAAAGCATAACACTGTGCAGGCTCCTCGTTCTAATATGAGTGAAAGAATATTAAAAGTTTTGCAGAGTGAAGGGTATATCGATGGATATTCTATAGTAGAAAATGAAGAATTAAAACATCCTTACATAACTATAGAATTGAAGTATTATGAAAATAAACCTGTTATTTGTGAAATAAAAAGAATTTCAAAGCCAGGTAGAAGGGTTTATTCTTCTATAAAAAAACTACCATTAATGAGAAATGGATTAGGTATCTACGTACTATCTACAAATAAAGGAGTAATGTCGGATACTGAGGCAAGAAAACAATCATTAGGTGGTGAAGTTTTGTTTTCTGTATTCTAAGAGAGGTTTATTATGTCTAGAGTTGGTAAACATATAGTAAATGTTCCTAATGGAGTAAATGTTACATTAGTTAACAATACTATAAGCATTGTAAAAGGAAAGCAAGAAACGAAATATACAGTTCCAAGTTGTTTGGATGTTAAAATATCCTCAGATGGTATATTATTTAATCCTATTAATAAAGAACGTGAAACGAGAGCTCTTTGGGGTACTACTCAAAGGAATGTTAGTAACATTATAAAAGGGGCAGTAGAAGATTTTAAGATTACTTTAAAGTTAACAGGAGTAGGTTATAAGGCTGCTGTGAAAGGAAAGAAACTAAATTTGCAGTTGGGATTTAGTCATGATGTTGATTATGATATTCCTGAAAAAGTATCTATAACTTGTACTGATCCTACAACTATTGTTATAAGTGGCGCAGATAAGAAGCAGATAGGAGATGTTGCTGCATTCCTGAGAAATTATAGGAAGCCTGAACCTTATAAAGGAAAAGGAATTAGTAGAGTGGGTGAATTTATATATAGAAAAGAAGGGAAAAAGAAATAATATGAAGAAATATAGTAATGCTAGAGAAAAACGTAAGTTAAGACAGCGTTTTAAAATTTCCCAAGTATCTAAAGGTAAATACCGATTAGTTGTACATAGGACTAATAATCACATGTATGCTCAAATACTTGATAAGAATACTCTTCATACAATAGTAGCTGCTTCAACTTTATCTAAGGATATTAAGGGAACAATAAAGAATGGTGGCAATAAGGAAGCTGCTAGTTTAGTAGGGGAACTAGTTGCTACTAAAGCTAAAGAAAAGAATATTGAAGAAGTTGTTTTCGATAGGTCTGGATTTTTATATCACGGAAGAGTTAAAGCATTAGCTGATAGTGCACGTGAAAATGGTCTTAAATTTTAATGGGTATTGAAATGACGAAAGAGTTTGTAAATAAAAAGGAAGTACCGGAACAATTAATTGAAAAATTAATTAGTGTTAGAAGAGTAACTAAGGTTGTAAAAGGTGGTAAAAATATGCATTTTTCAGCTTTGGTTGTCGTAGGAGATGGTAAAGGTCGTGTGGGTTATGCATCAGCAAAGGCTAGGGAAGTTCCAGATGCTATGAAAAAAGCTATCGAGAAAGCAAAAAAATCTATGATGAAAGTTTCTCTTATGGATGGTAGAACAATTAGGTGTGACGTTAATGCCAAAAAATGTGCAGGTCATGTATTTTTGAGAACAGCTGGAGCTGGTACTGGAGTTATTGCAGGTGGTCCTATGAGAGCCATTTTCGATGCTTTGGGAGTTAAAGATATAGTAAGTAAATCAGTTGGTTCTAGAACATATCATAATGTCGTTAGAGCTACTTTTGCAGCTTTAAAAAGGACTGTATCTCCAAAATACATAGCTTCCAAATTAGGGAAAAGATTCCCTGATATAATTGCAAGAAAATATGCTGGAAAAAGTAATAATAGAAAGGACAGTACAGTATTTAATGGAAGCAACAATGATATATCTAAGAAAAAAGCACCGGAACCAATGCAAACAGTAGGAGAGCCAGATAATGACAGAAATTAATAAAAAGATAAAAGTACGTCAGATTGGTAGTCCAATAAGACGTAATAAGAAACAAGCACTGTATTTAAGGTCATTAGGTCTTCGGAAAATAGGTTCAGAAAGCGTATTAGTGGCGAATAATACAGTCCTTGAATTAATAAAAAAAGTTCAGCATATGGTAAAAGTTGTAAGTGAGTAGTGTATGAAGAGTATATCATTATTGAAGTTAAATAATATAAGAGACAGAAAAGGTGCAAGACACTGCAGTAAAACTTTAGGGCGTGGTATTGGTTCAGGGAAAGGTAAAACTTCTGGTAGAGGAGGTAAAGGCCAAACTGCTCGTTCTGGTGTTAGTATAGGTGGCTTTGAAGGAGGTCAGACTCCAATTTATAGAAGAATGCCTAAGCGTGGTTTTAATCATGCTCATCTCAATAGGACATATGAATTGGACTTTAATAAAATTAATAGAATAATTAAAAATGGTTTATTGCCAGAAGATAAAACTATAAATAAAGAATTATTAGTAAAAATTGGTTATATGCCTAAGTATATAAAGCGTATAAAACTAATAGCTAATGGTAATTTAGAGCAATCTATTAATGTTTGTGTTTGCAAGGCTACAAGTAAAGCTAAAGAGATAATTAAAACTTCAGGTAGTACATTAAAAGAATGTAGAGCTACTGAGTGTGAAGTTTCATCGGTAGATAGTAAATGAAGGAGTAAACAATGGCTTCTGCGGTAGAATATTTAGCAAAGAATTTTAGTTTTTCATCATTCAAGAAATCTAAGGACTTAAAGAAACGTATTTGGTTTACTCTTGGTGTTCTTGTAGTTTATAGGTTAGGTACTTTTATTCCTTTGCCTAATATTAATCCTGCAGTAGTTGCTGAATTTACTAGAAATCATGCAAGTGGATTATTTGGAATATTAGATATGTTTTCTGGTGGTGCTATGGGACGTATGACTGTGTTTTCACTAAACATTATGCCTTACATTTCATCTAGCATTATAGTTCAATTGTTAACAACAATGTCACCACAATTGGAAGCTCTTAAAAAAGAAGGAGAACCAGGTAAAAGAAAAATAAATCAATATACTAGATATGGAGCTGTTGGTTTAGCTATGGCTCAGGGATATGGTATAGCTATAGGATTGGAGCGTATGGTGGGACAATCTGGAAGTGCTGTATTAGATCCTGGATTATTATTTAGATTTACTACTATGACATCTCTCACTGGTGGTACTTTATTTATAATGTGGCTAGGAGAGCAGATATCATCTAGAGGCTTAGGTAATGGATCTTCAATAATAATTTATGCAGGTATTATTGCTAATTTGCCAGCTGCTTTATTTAATACTTTCGCTATGGGAAAACAAGGTGCATTATCAGTTATGGCAATGCTTTTCCTATTAATAATGGTAGTGTCTATAATACTATTTATAGTATTTATGGAAAAAGCTAATAGAAGAATACCAATACAGTATCCTAAAAGACAAATGGCAGTAAATATGCCTGCGCAAGGACAAAGTTCTTATCTTCCATTGAAAATAAACAGTGCTGGTGTTATTCCACCTATATTTGCTTCATCTGTATTACTACTACCTATGACAATAGCTGGATTTGGTAATGTTGATCCTAATTCAATATTTGGCAAGATTTCTAGAGTTATTAGTCATGGTCAGCCATTGTATATGGTATTGTTTTCAGCAGCTATAATATTTTTTGCATTCTTTTATACAGCTTTAATGTTTAATCCAAAAGAAACTGCTGACAATCTTAAAAAGGGTGGTAGTTATATACCTGGAATAAGACCAGGAGTAGCAACTGCTGATTATATAGAAACTATTCTTGAAAGATTAACATTAGTGGGTGCTGTATACTTATGTTGTATTTGTTTAATTCCTGAAATATTATTATCTCAAGTATCATTACCATTTTACTTCGGTGGTACGAGTTTATTAATCGTTGTGAATGTTTCAATTGATACTATGAGTCAATTCCAATCTCACATGATGGCTCAGGAATATGATAAATTATTTAAAAAGAATCGTATGAAAGGATTAATGTAAAATGGAAGTAACAAAAACTAAAACAAAAGAAAAATCTCCTGAGAAAGTTAAAATTAAAGGAAAATGGGTTGTATTACTTGGAGCTCCAGGTTGTGGGAAAGGTACTCAGTCTGAATATTTAATAGCTTCTGATTTTAATTTTAAAGTAGTTTCAGTTGGAGAAATATTAAGACATAATAAATCAACTATTGTTCCAGGTCAAGTAAAAACTATTGGTGAAATAATAGGGGCGGGTTTATTGTTGCCAGATGAAGTAGTAACTGGAGTTGTTAAACTTGAATTACAGAAAATGCAATCTCTAATGGGAAATTTAGCAGATAAAAATATAATTTTCGATGGATTTCCTAGAACCATTGGTCAGGCGAAAGCACTAAATGAATTAGCAATAGAGTTTAAGAACTCAATAGATTATGTTATTAATTTTGAAATAGCAGAAGATATTTTATTTAAAAGAATACTGGGTAGATATAAGTGTTCAAATTGTGGTAAAATATACAATGATTATTTTTTGCAGCCTAAAGTTTCAGGTATTTGTGATCAGTGTGGTAATAATGGATTTAATAAAAGAGGGGATGATAATGAGGCAGCATTGCGAGTTCGTATAGTAGAATATTATAAAAATACATATCCACTTATTAATTTCTACAAGGAAATGGGTACACTATATAATATAGATGCTGAAAAGGATTTCGAACAAGTTAAATATTGTGTTTTGCAAATTTTAAATAAGGAGTATAAATAGTGGCACGTATAGCTGGTATAGATCTTCCTTCTAATAAGAAGGTAGAGATAGGGTTAACTTATATTTATGGTATAGGACGCTACTTGGCAAAGTGTATTGTCGAGGAAGCTAAAATACCAGAGAATAAAAGAATATTTGAATTAACAACTGAAGAAATTACAGCAATAAGAGAAGTTATAGATAATAAGTATGTAGTAGAAGGTAATTTAAGAAGAGAAGTAGCTATGAATATAAAAAGGGTTACTGATTTAGGATGTTATAGAGGCTTAAGACACCGTAAGAAATTACCTGTGAGAGGTCAGAGAACTCATACTAATGCTAGAACCAGAAAAGGTAAGGCTATTCCTATTGCTGGTAAAAAAATAGCTACAGCTAAGAAGTAAGGAGAAAAGATTATATGGTACAAACATCTACAGGAAAGGTAAAAAAGAAAGATAAGAAGAATGTAGTGAATGCTGTTGTGCATATCAATGCTACATTTAATAATACAATAGTTACAATTACGGATGAAGCTGGTAATACTGTAGCTTTTGGATCAGGTGGAGTTGTAGGGTGTAAAGGATCTAGAAAATCTACGCCATATGCAGCGCAGTTGGCCGCTGAGAATGCAGCTGCCAAAGCTGTTGAGCATGGAGTGAAAAAAGTAAAAGTAATAGTAAAAGGGCCAGGAGCAGGACGAGAAACAGCAATAAGAGCCCTACAAAAACTTGACTTAGTAGTTACCTCCATTAGTGATGAGACTCCATTACCACATAATGGTTGTAGACCACCTAAAGCTCGTCGTAATTAATGAGGAAAATATCACGTGACTTGGAAGAATTTTATAATGCCTGAAGTAATAGATACTCAGTATTCTGATACTAAATTGAGAGAGGCAACTTTTTCAATTGCTCCTCTTGAGAGAGGGTTTGGAACTACTTTAGGGAATGCATTACGTAGAATATTATTATCGTCAATTCAAGGTAGTGCTATAACTTCAATAAAAATTAATGAAGTAATGCATGAGTTTACAACTATTTCGGGAATTAAAGAAGATGTTTCAGAGATAATATTAAATCTGAAAGCTTGTAGAGTAAAATTAAATTCTGAACAGCCAAGGAAAGCTCGAATTGTTGTAAAGGGTCCTGCTGTTGTGCAAGCTAGAAACATTGAAGCGTCATCTGACGTTGAGATATTAGATCCTGAGCATACAATATGTACAGTTGATGCTGGAAATTCATTAAATGCTGAGTTAACAATAGAACAAGGAAAGGGATATGTACAAGCTCTTACTCAATTGGAAAGTAATAGACCGATTGGAGTAATATCAATTGATGCTTTATATAGTCCAATACCATTAGTTAATTTTAGGGTAGAACCAACACGTGTTGGACAAAAAACAGATTACGATAAGTTGTTATTAACTATAAGAACTGATGGATCTCTTTTACCTGAAGAGGCATTATCACAAGCTGCATTAATATTAAGAGAACATGCAAGTTTATTTATAAGGCAAGATAGTAAAAGTAGTAATTCTGCTTTTGGTTACGATAATTCCGATCCAGTTTCAATTATCAATAAATACCTTAACATGAAAATAGATGATTTAGAATTATCAGTGAGATCTGCTAACTGTCTAAAAAGTGAAGGATTAAGATATATTGGAGAGTTAGTACAAAAGACAGAATCTGATATGCTGAAAACACCTAATTTCGGTAAAAAGTCTTTAGATGAAATCAGAACTGTATTGAATACAATGGGATTGTCATTTGGAATGGATGTTAATGATTGGAGTATAGAATCAGTAGAAGAATTATCATCAAGAAAAGGAGCTTAAAAAATTATGAGACACGGTTTTTCTAAGAGAAGATTAAATAGAACTGTTGAACATAGGAAATCTATGTTCAGATCAATGGCTTGTTCACTTGTTGAACATGAAAGAATTAAAACAACTTTACCTAAAGCCAAAGAACTAAGGCCAATAATTGAGAAGTTAATAACTTTAGCTAGAGCTGATACTTTGCATGCTAGGAGATTATTATTATCCAGATTGCATAATAATAAAGCAATATCTAAAAAGTTGTGCAAAGAAATAGCGCCTAGATTTATTAATAGAAATGGTGGTTATACACGTATATTAAAAGCTGGCTTTAGATATGGAGATGCTGCTCCTATGGCTATTATAGAATTTGTTGATCGTAGTAATTTTAATAATGATATTAGTACTACAGTAGAAAAATAGCATAGATATGAGTAAGCAATTAAATATATTAACATTGAATATAATTAATTTTATGAACAAATCAAAAGAAATATTGAGTAGAATATACAGAGCAAAAACAATAAGAACACATATAATATTAAATACTCAGAGTGTTAATTGTACGGACAAGAATCAACAGAATGTAAAAACAAGACTAAGTAGTACTAATTCATTGGTAAGAATAGATTACGAAAGGGGATTATTACACAGGAAGTATAGTTACATCGTATTGCTTATTATTACATGTTGTTTATCAGGTTGTAATGAAAGTGTAATAAATAGGGGATACGATGTATCTACTGTTGATTTTAATCAAATAAAGCCAGGTAAAGATACAATAGAAGATGTTTTTAATACATTCGGTTCTCCCACAGTAAGGTCATCAGTAATTCATCAAAATGGTGACTACTGTTGGTACTATTCATCAAAGAATATGACTAAATTAGGATTTTTTAAACCAACAATACATGATAGACAACTATGGATAGTTACGTTTGATAAAAACCATATAGTAAAGTCAGTAAAATTAAGTAATAGTGAAAATCCAGTGCATATGATCCATGAAACTTCTAAATCAGGAGGAAAAACCAAAGGTGTTATTAAAGAAACATTCGGTGGTATAGGAAAGAATCTACAGAAATTTGATAAATCGTAAATATAAATAGAATTATTACATAATAAGATACCTAATATCTTAGATATTATCTATTCTAATATAATTTATGTTACTAAAGTATTTTTTCTGTATATATTGTTTATTTTCTATTTATAACTTTTTTAGTTTTATATACATCTAACTTTATATTTTTTTTATTATGAATGATATAATACAATTTAATTGAACAATTTGAGAAATATTGACAATATATTTCTATTTATTATATAAAAATTTAAATATTTATTTACAATTGAAAAGCATTGGCATAGAATAGTCATATGCCAATTGTAATTAAGAAGTACTTGCTTGATTACTCGAATATTATATATAAAGAATTATTATTGTTTTTACTCCTCACAAATTTTGTTAAACTGTACTTGTAATGCAGTAGAATCAACATCAGCGCAGTTTTTTTGTAACATAGACAAATATTTGCTCAGTGTCTTTTCTATTATTTGATATTTAAGCATTGTACTAGGGGCCTTTATAAAACGTGGGCTATTATGTAATTTTTTCAAATCTTCCAGATATTTATAGCATGTATCCACCCACTGTTTTGCTTTCGTACTAATGAATACTTGATATGTCTTAAAATCATTCTTATTAACTGATTCATTGCGTTCTCTGTGGATTTTTTCTATAAATTTTTTATTTTGTGCAAAGAAAAAATAATTGTTAGAAAAATATTTTTGTACAACAGATAAATTCAAAATGTTAATTATCTTTTGCAATATCTTATTATCATTACAGTAATGGAATATTTGATGTTGCGATGAAATAATCATTTCACAAAACTGATATATGTTTTCTAGTTGTTCGTCACCTTGTGTTTTGGTTATTTTTGTATAACAATTATCAAAGAAATTTTCCTCTACATTCAACATTTCATGTAAAGGTATTTTTTTTGCAATATTAAAGAATATTTTAAGTAAATCAGCCTTGTATTTGTCTAATATTTCTTCTTTGATAGCATATTTATCTGGAATTCCGTTGGAAAATGCACAATCTGGCTTGTAGTAAGAATTTAGATAATTATTTATTTTTTTCAAAATTTCTAATTTTAATTGACTAATATTATCTCCTGTGTAAGCTTCTAAAAAAAAGGCATAATGTAATTTCAATGTATATATAATATCATTTATCGTCTTATTACATAATACATTAAGCATTGGTTTATATGATAAATAAAACTTTTGCTCATTCAATGATGGATTTTTCAATTTGTTATATTGAAAATTTCTCGCATTATTCATAATATTATTAAATGTTGTAGAGTTTAAACCTCCATGAGAAATAAAATATTCCTTTAGACAATCATTATCTAAAGTTGTATTAATGTTACGTAAGAAATTAATATTATCACTGTTTATTATCTGATACATACTCTGAACATTAAATATAGTATTTATGATATTTTGCATTGTGTATTCTGCAGTTTTTAATTGTGGTAATAAAGCATTAATTAGTTCGACTGGATTGTTATCATGAATCTCACGATCTGAAAGAATCTTATCGAATTTTAAATCAGAACTATATCCTATACTAAAGTTACATAGTAATAAGAAAGGAGTAATAAACTTTATGGAATTTTTTACCATATGAAGCCTCAACTATATATTATCCATATATGATAATATATCTATTATATTAAAAAATCATTAATCATAATAAAAAAAACAATGTAAATTGCAATTTTACTGACTATTGAAATAATTATTATAATAGGTTGGTATAATTTTAATTATCTCAGTTTGGCATATAACGAATTAATGATTTACTTGTTTTGATATTATGTATGAAATACAATTATATATTCTTTACTTGTTCTTGATAGACGCTATATTTATAAATAGTATGATTATTGTTTAGCAACTTGTTTAATTCCATGCTAGGTGACTATATAGCTATTTTGGTATATAATATGAATTATATTTAAATAATTAATATATTATTAAAGTGAAATTAAGCGCATTCTGTACCGATTCTAGGATTGTTAAACAAGGCGACATATTTGTTGCTATACCATGCAATGATATTATTCAACATATATCAGAAGCTCTTATAAAAGGGGCTAAACTAATTTTTACTCAGGAATATTATAGTTGGATAAATAATAATAAAATTGTATTAGTAAATGATACTAGATTATTAGCTTCTAAACTGGCTAGTTTTTATTATCCTAAGCAACCTAAAATAAATATAGCCATTACCGGCACTAATGGTAAAAGTTCAGTGGCTCATTTTTTAAGTCAAATGCTATTATTGTGTAATATAAAATCAGCTAATTTAGGTACTTTAGGGCTATTTATAAATGGAATAAAAACTACTCCAGAAAATATTACTATTCCTAATTTAACTACTCCAGATCCTAGTAATTTACATAAAATATTAAATTATTTGTCTGAAAATAATATTAATAATCTAGTGTTTGAAGCTTCAAGTGCTGCTTTGGACCAAAAAAGATTACATTCTGTCAATTTAACCACAGCAGCATTTACTAATTTAGCGTCAGACCATCTGGATTACCATAAATCTTATGAAGATTATTTAAATTCTAAATTACTTTTATTTAGCGATATATTAAAACAAGATAAAACTGCAGTTGTATTTGGAGATGATGAATATTTATACAATAAAGTAAAAAATATACATAGTAACATAATTACTTATGGATTTAATAAGAACAATAATATATATGCTAGTAATATAAATTCTAATATAGATGCAATTAAATTTGATTTATTTATTGATAATAAAATATTTAGAAATTTAGAGTTACATTTAACTGGAGAATTTCAATTATTAAATGTTTTATGTGCTATATCTTTATTGTATGTTATTGGTATTGACATAGAAAAAATAGTAAAAGTTTTAGATAAATTAACTGCATTACAAGGACGTATGGAAAGGATACACAATAATACATTAGAAAATAATCCAATAAATAATAAATATATTACACACAATATTATAGAATCGAAAACAACGAACAATGATGAAATAATACATAATAATATTATAAATAAAACAATATTACATCCTAATATATTTATTGATTATGCTCATACTTCAGAAGGGTTCAGAACAGCTTTACTTACTTTGAAAAAATATTGTAAAGGAAAGTTAATATGTGTGTTCGGATGTGGTGGAAATAGAGATGCCACTAAACGAAAAGAATTTGGTAGTATAGCAAATGAACTAGTTGATATTTCAATAATAACTGATGATAATCCTAGAAATGAAGATCCAGCACTAATTAGGCAAGAAATAAAAAGTACTTGTCCAAATGCTATTGAAATACCTGATAGAGATGAAGCAATAAATACAGCTATTTCTTTAATGAACACAGAAGATATAGTAGCTATAATAGGGAAAGGTCATGAGACAGAACAAGTATATAATAATAAAACAAGATATTTTAGTGATAATGAAGTAGTAATAAAATATTTAAATAAAGATGTATAAGATATTAGTACAATATTAAATTTATAATAAAGACTATAACAATAATTTATATTAGTAATAATAAATAATATTTAATTAGTGTTTTAGCTTACTGTGAAAAATATCAAATAAATGTACATTTAAAATATTATACAATATATATTTATATTGTGTTCATATTTGAATGTATACAACACTTATATATTATATTTTATATTATTGATAATAAGATTACTGCATGTGTCTTAATTTTATGATATACTGTAATTAAGTATATTAGTTATAATAATATATGGATTGAACAATGATTGATCCAATGGCGTCGTTTGAAGTAAAGACGCTAATACCTTTAGAATTATTTGGTATAGATATATCTATTACTAATTCATCTTTATATATGATAGTAGTAGTATTAGTAATATGTGCTTTATTCTTTGTAGGCACATCAGATAAGGGAATAATACCAAATAAATTTAGGTATTGCTTGGAAGCATTGTTTAATTTTATAAATGGAATTATTGATAGTAATGTAAGTGAAAAAGGATCACAGTTATTTCCATATATACTTTCGTTATTCTTATTTATAACGATAGGTAACATGGTGGGATTGTTCCCCTATGCTTTTTCATTTACAAGTCAGCTGATTGTTACGTTATGCATGGCTTGTTTAGTATTTGTAGCGTCAATAATAGTTGGTTTTTATAATCAAGGATTGCACTATTTAAAACATTTTTGTCCTGATGGAATACCAGTTTATATAGCTCCATTCTTTGTAATAATAGAACTGATGTCTTTTGCTTTTAGACCGATTAGTCTGGGTATAAGATTGTTCGCTAATATGGTATCAGGTCACATAATGATTAAAATTATTGCAAGCTTTGCAGTGTCACTTGCTGGGTTATCCTTTCTTAAAGGAGGATTAGCCATTATTCCAGTAGCAGTCAATGTATTATTGAATGTTTTCAAATTAGTAGTGTGTGTATTACAAGCATATGTATTTTCAGTACTATCATGTATATATTTATCAGAATCATTAACTATTGAAAAGAAAGAAAGGAGAAATTAAATCATGGATGTAGAAGCAGCAAAATTAATAGGAGCTGGAATAGCTGTATTACCGTTGTTCGGAGTAGGTTTGGGACTGGGTAAATTATTTGCTACTTTAACAGAATCAATAGCTAGAAATCCATCAGCTGCTAGTGAATTAAAATCTAATAGTATATTGTCTTTTGCTCTATTAGAATCTATAGCACTGTTGGCTTTCGTTGTAGCTATGATTATATTATTTGCAGTATAATATATTTTAATATTTAGGAATAATTAATATGGTTCCGCAACTTGATATTAGGTTTTATATATCACAAGTTTTTTGGCTTGTAGTTTGTTTGTTGGTTTTAGTAATTGCTTTTAAAAAAATATTTATTCCTAGAATGAATAAATTATTAAAAAATAGAGAAGTTTATATAAACTCTTTAGAAAAAAATATAAAGGATTTAGAAAAACAAGTAGATGAACTTTCAAGTAAATTGGATGAATTACAAAAGAAAAAGATAATAGAAACAAATAAAATAATAGAAAAAGCTCAAAAACAGTGTGATGTATTATTAGATCAAACAAATAGAGAATTGCAAACCGAGAATGAAATAGCTATTAAACAATCAAGAAAGGAAGCCGATACTGTAATAAAAAATCTAGATAAAACATTAAATGAACAAATAGAAAATGTTGCTCAGGAGTTATTTACTAAAATGTTTCATCAGAAGAAAGATGAGATTGACAAATGATTAATATATTCCAAGATGTACATACTTATTTAATTATTAGTTTTTTGATAATGGTTTATTTATTATATAAAATGGCTTATAGGACTATTGATAATGCTATATCAAGTGGAGTTAATAAAATAAAAGCGGAAATAAATCAATTACATACTAAAAAACAATCTCTTTTCCAACAAATTGAAGAACTTAATATGGAAATAAAAAATGAAGATAAAGATATGGAAAAGGCAGTTGCTGAAGCTCAAAATACTGCTGAACAAATAATTAATAGAAGAAATGAAGAAATTCAAAATATTATAAAAGAAAAGAGAGAAATAAATACTTATAATTATAAAAAATTAGAAGATGATATAAACTCTAGAATAAGACAGAGATTGACAAACTTAATAGTTCAGAAAGTAATAGATAAAATAAATACAGTTGAAGATGCTAAAAGTTTTCAAATAATAAATTTACAGAAATCAATTGACATGCTGAAGAGTTTTACTAATATTAATAATTAAAAATAGGATATATAGTGTATCACAGAAGTAATGCAAAAGTATAGTATAGATGATATATAACACAAAGTATTAAATAATACAAACAAGTATTGCGGTTACTGTAGTATCAATGAATTATATTGTTAGTATATTATGAACAAGTATTATTATGAATTGTTAAGAATTTGTATTATATATAAGTAGTACAGTATTTAGCATCTTGGTTAAAATTGAATATATCAAATACTTTTATTTATTATGAGTATAAAATAAGTGTTCTATTACTAAGTGTTAATATAAATAATGATTATATATTACAACAATATAAATACTATTATCTTATTGTTAAGAATATGGCAATCTGTAAATATATTTAATTTGATTAGTGTCAGTTTATAAACTGTTAAGATATGATAAATTGATTATTATGCCAGTACAAGTAAAAACTATTTAAGAACTGAGAATAAATTGAATTTTTTATATTCTTAATAAATACTTAATATGTGTGTTGTGTTAATTCATTTACTAATATGATTTAGAAGGCATAGTTATGGGCTTATTTAATTTTACTATTTTCTAGAGACAGTGAGATACAATAAATATATAAGGAAGAATATATCAATGATTAGAAATATGAACCATAATATTATATTGAATAATTACTTAAATGTTATTATACTAATGAATAGTGCAATAGGAAATAAAAAACATTATGTTTCACAAGAATATCTTGGTAGGCAATATATCATTAAGTAATAATGCAGTAATAAATATTATATAGTATACTATGTGTATAATGTAGTATAATATAAGCAAATATATGGATAGTAAATTAGTGTAGTAATAATTCAAGATAGTAATATCAAAAACTGATAGAATACAATGGTGAGTTTTATTATGAGTAATAAAAAGCAATTTGTATGTAATTCTTGTGGAAATATATATTCCAGATGGATGGGACAATGTGAAATTTGTAAATCTTGGAATAGTATAAATGAACAAGTAATTGAAGAAAAACCTAATAAGAAGATAAAAATTCCTGAGGATTTTTTTGTGCCTGTAAATAGTATTACTGATAAGTATATTTCTAATAGACATAAAACAAGCGTAGAAGAAGTTGATAGAGTACTAGGCGGTGGATTAGTTGATAGTTCAGTAATATTATTGGGAGGTGCTCCTGGAGTTGGGAAATCTACTTTATTATTGCAAATATTATCTAATATAGAAGGTATTAGCAATTATATATACATATCAGCTGAAGAATCTGTAGGACAAGTATTATTAAGAGCTCAGAGATTGCTAATAACTAATAATAAATTAAAAATAGCTTCAGCTTCATGTATTGAACAAATATTAGAAGCTTTAAATAATACTTCTCCCAATAGTGTAATAATTATTGATTCTATTCAGACAGTTTATTCTAATACTATAGTTTCTCCTCCGGGTAGTATTGCACAAGTAAAATATTGTACTTCCGAATTGGTAAACTTCGCTAAATCTAAAGGAATTATATTAATAATAGTAGGGCACGTTACTAAGGATGGTATTATAGCTGGTCCTAAAACTCTAGAACATATGGTAGATGTAGTTTTGAGTTTTGAGGGAGATAAAACAAGTGGCTATAGAATATTAAGAGGCGAAAAAAATAGATTTGGAGCTGTAGATGAAATAGGAGTATTCACAATAGATAATAATGGCTTAAAAGAAGTTCATAATCCCTCATCTTTATTTCTATCTGATCATTATGATAAAGTTAGTGGAATAGCAGTATTCTCAGGAATAGAAGGCACTAGGCCTATATTAATAGAAGTACAAGCCTTAGTATCGGTAAGTGGATTACAAATTCCTAAAAGGTCAGCAGTTGGCTTTGATTTTAATAGATTAGCATTAATAATAGCAGTATTAACTAATAAATGTCGTATAAGTTTCGCTAATAAAGATATATTCATAAATATAGCTGGAGGTATGAAAATATCAGAAACAGCAGCTGACTTAGCTGTAGCAGCAGCTATATTGTCCTCTACTATGAAATGTCCATTACCTAATGATACAGTATTTTTTGGGGAAATTGGATTATCAGGAGATATAAGACAATCTAATATGGCTTTTACAAGATTAAAAGAGGCTAGTAAATTAGGTTTTAAAAATGCTTATTGCTCATATAAAACTGAAAATATCAGTTCTAATAATACTGGCATTAATATATATCCAATCAAATCAATAAAAGAAATATCAAAAATAGTATATAATAATAAGTAATTAATATCAAATACATTTGACAATAATGAGTATTAATAAGTCAGTAATTGCATTAGTAATTTTATCTTGTGTGTTTTCACTTATTAGTGCATATGAACTTATTGAGTTATATTATTCTTCTATTTCTCCTTCTGAAAATCACACTATTAAATTCTATAATTATCAATTAAATTTTTCCAAAGACAGTATTAATGCATTCAAAGAAAAAATCAACAAAGACTTTTTTGATAATGACTATCAAGAGAATAATAGTTTATCTAGAAATTATAAACATATTGGTCTTGAGCAATATAATACTAAAAATACTGAAATGCAGAAAAATAGTAATACAAATATGAATAATAATGAAATAATTAATGATAAAAATTATTCTAATAAAACAGATAATACAGTAGTAAATTTTTCCAATATGCTAAATGATAATTTAAATAATAAAGAATCACATGAATCAAAGCATTTTAACTGTAATAATAATACAGGTCATAATAACAAACAACACACTAATGATGTACTAAATAATACAGCCAGTGCCAATAAAAGGGATTATTCTGTACAAGAACTACACAATACAAACCATATTAATGAATTCAATAACAGTAATGATACAACTGGTTCTACAAATAGCAATAGGAATAGTACTTCTGTACAGTTTAGTGATGTTAAGACAGAGTCCAATAGTTCTAACAAAATTAATACTATAGTGAATAGTAATCCAGCAAGTATTAAAGAAGTTGATAATAGCAGTTCTAGACAATGCTCTGATAATACATCTGCTAAAGATCTTAATAATAATCAAATAGTACACAATAAAACAAATTTTGATAAATACTATTATAGCGATTATTATTACTTTAAAAGGAAGATTATAAGGTTAACAAATATAGTAAAGAAATTCGATGAAGAAATTACTAACAATAAGTATTTAAAAAATGATACTAAAATAAAAGAGATTACTAAAGTATTTAAAGATATTCTAGACAAAATAACAGAAGATTTATATAAAAGTAAAATATACATTAGTAAATATAAGGAAAGAGAATTAGCGTCAATAATACCAAAAGCAGAGTATTTAATCTTAAGTGCTTCTTCATATTTACATTATTTGTTAAGAACATTAACTATTATTTTTGTATCAATAATATTAATATTAATTGAAATTAGATTAAATAAAAAGTAACTCGCACATCATTTAATAACAAATAGTAACACACATAAAAAAAACAGATTCTATGTGTGTTAATTTAATAGCTAAATTTATTATTATATATTTTTTTTAAAAATAAAATATAATTGTGCTAAACAGTTTTGTTCAGCGTATAAATAATCCAATACTTGTTTTATTATTTCTTTCATTTGATAACTAAGGTTTTTGACATCAGGATAACTATGATAATCAAAGTATTGTGTTAAATATGACCAGCAATTATTTAAATAATTTATACTATTCGCGATTGATGCTGGTATATTGTGTTGTGGTGTTTCGAATGATGCTTTTAAGTAATAATGCATTTGCCTTCTACTATTATCAGGAGCATACTTTATACGCTCAGCACCACTTATCACAGAATTAGTATTATCTACAGCTCTATGTAATGAACATTTTAATATACGATTGACTAGTTCAACATTATTCGTCAATATAGCTGTTAAAAAAATACTACATAAATCATTAGATACTGTATTAAGAGTGTTTGTATTATATATAGTTATATAATAAGTTCTATATAATGCTGAGACAAAATTATTTTTATATTGCCACAATTCTGATATTCTTCTTTCATTTAATTTATTATAATCAACAATATTACCATTCTGAATAAATGCATGTACTGCTATATTGATTTGATTATGATAATTTAATATTGAATGAATATTTGCTAACATTTCCGAAAAAATCTTTGCTATATTAGCTCTCTTATTTAAATTAATAAGCGGAAAATCTACCGTTAATATAACAACTGGTACTGAAATAGCTTGTGCTTTAACAACATTGCAGTTACTAAAATTAGCTATTATTAATAGTGAACAAATTATTTTATATAGAAAGTTCATAATTAAACTCTTAGTAATTTTCTTTAATCATATATTAACATATATTTAATAAAATGTATACAACTAATATGTATATTTTTTATAATGCAAAAAATTAATTAGTTGTTTTACATTTTGTTTCATGATATAATAATAATGAGTTTGGTATTACACAGTTTTCATATTATTAACTCAAAATCGTGTATATCATTATATAAGATGGGAAATAGTTTAAGGGTAGAACTACTGACTCTGGATCAGTTAATCTAGGTTCGAATCCTGGTTTCCCAGCCAGTGTGTGTTTTTTTATTAAATGGGTAAGTTAATATTCTATTATTTACTAATGCGAATACTAGTTTTCCAGTTAGTGAGTTTTGTTTATTGAAAAGTATACATGACTGCTGTTATTGCTGATATGATTTTATAGTTTCATTTAAAATATTATGTAATAAGAAAACTATGGCAAATATTAATAATTACGTTAATTTCAGTATAGTAGTAGTATTATAGTTTATATAAACCATATATCACAATGTTTTAATGAATTAGAATTTTTCATCAATAATAATATTGCTCCTCAAAAAAAAGCGTATATTGTGGGAGTTATTAAAACCTGTTGTATATATTAATTGTTTTAATATTATAAAAGCAAGTTATTTAGAAGTGCAATTATTTGTTCTTTTGAAGTTGCAAATTTACAAATTACTAATAAAATATTAATTATTATTAATAAATAATTAAGATAATATTGTGCTGTAATTCTTGCATAAATTTATAATATAGCTTATTGCCTTAAAATATTATGTTAAATTAATTATTATAATTGAATATAAATTGTATCTATAAATATTTAATATATATAGTATATATTCTTATTATTTTGCTTATAATACTTTTTTATATTAAAATAAAATTTATAACAATATTAGCTATAAATACCTTAGTTAAAACATTAAAGAATTAAATATAGACGATAGATTTTTGTATATTTTTCATAAAATTTATTACATAAAAAGTTATTACATTACTATTTTTTATAGTAGTAAAAGTACTAGTAATATTTTAATTATTTAAAAACACTTATACAGATAGGGCTGCACTGTCTCGCAACATTTTCTGATACCCAGAATAGCCAAAACACTTCCATTTGCAGCCCCAGGATGTGATGAGCTAACATCGAGGTGCCAAACCTTTCAAGCAATGTGAACTCTTGAGGTAAATAAGCCTGTTATCCTAGATATATATGTACATTATTACAGTTCGAAATAAATTATATTATAGTAAATATAAAAATTGTCTTGTAATACACGAGTTGTGTACAAACAATGCAAAAGAAAAAATAATTATATTCCCGAACAATTAATAAACAAATACGACAAGTAATATTTATACTCTGTTACAGTAATAGATATTAATAATAATCCAAGATATAATAGTTTCAGTTAGTCAGGCTTATGTAAAAGGTTGGCTAAGACCTACTTTCCCGCGACCTTAAGGAGCAGTATCATAAGCG